>JBJEHP010000179.1:0-8444 GCA_051876145.1 Coriobacteriales bacterium
TGATGCTCAAGGACATGGGCTACGACTTCGAGAGCATGTACGTGGGCGGCGGTACCCCCACCATCCTCATCGACGAGCTCGTCGACACGATCAACCTGGCAAAGGAGAACTTCTCCATCACCGACGTCTCTTCCGAGACCAACCCCAACCACCTCATCGACGAGTACGTCGAGAAGCTCGACGGCGTGGTGGACCGCCTGTCCGTGGGCGTGCAGAGCTTTGACAACGGCCTGCTCAAGCAGATGGACCGCTACGACAAGTACGGCAGTGCCGAGCAGATCCTCGAGCGCATCCGCAACGTGGCGGACGCGAAGGTGTTCAAGTCGCTCAACGTGGACATGATGTACAACTTCCCGGCCCAGACCGAGGAGATGCTGCGCCACGACCTCGACACGATCAAGCTCACGCACTGCAACCAGACCACGTTCTACCCGCTCATGGCCTCGCCTTCGGTCGAGCGCTCGCTCGAGCGCACGGTGGGCAAGGTCGACTACGAGCGCGAGCAGCGCTTCTACGACATCATCCTCTCGCAGCTCGTCGAGGGCGACGACCCGATGTTCACGATGAGCAGCGCCTGGACCTTCGATGCCACCAACAACGACATGATCGACGAGTACATCGTCGAGTACGAGGAATACCCCGCCATCGGCTCGGGCGGCATGACGTTCATGAACAACACGCGCTACGTGAACAGCTTCTCCGTCAACGAATACGACAAGCGCATCAACGCGGGCAAGATGTCCATCATGGGCGAGACGCACTTCACCAAGCGCGACCACATGCGCTACCGCTTCATGATGCAGCTGTTCGGCCTGCGCCTCGACAAGAAGAAGTGGGAGCGCGACTTTGGCTCTTCCGTCGCCGCGAGCCTGCCCGTGGAGTACGCCTTCTTCAAGGCGGTGGGCGCCTTCGGCCACGAGGACGCCGACGAGATCACGCTCTCGCGCAAGGGCAAGTACTTGCTCGTCGCGATGATGCGCCAGTTCTTCGTCTCGGTGAACACGGTCCGCGACAAGGCCCGCTCGGTTCTGCCCGAGGCAGAACGCGAGCTGCTCTTTGGCGCCGGCGTGCCCTGCGCGGCAAGCCAGCGCGCGCAGAGCCTGGCAGAGAGCCTGTCCGCCTAGCTCTCGCCCCAGAGTTCCCCGGCATATTCGCGCGTCTCGCTGACCAGCTCCGGCGGGTCGAGCGGCAGCGCCTTGCCAAAGAGCCCGACGATGTGCTTGGGAAGCCACATCCCCGAAAGCCACGGCACGCTCGCATCGTACGAGCCGTCGTCGTAGCGCTTCACGACCCTTATCTCCGGCCAAGGCGGCAGCTGCGTGCCCGCCACAAAGTGCACGTGTGCTCGCGAGGCGTCGCGCAGCAGCAGCTCGGCGCCCTCGGGCATGTCCTCGCGCGGCTCGAAGGTTTCGTCGAGGATTTCCACCGACTTGATGCGGTCTGCCCTGAACGTGCGCCAGCCACGCGCCTCGAGGCTGTAGGCGTGCAGGTAGCGGTGGTCGTCGTCCGAGCTGATCGTGTAGGGCTCGATCACGCGCGGCTGGGCCTTGACGGCGCCGTCGCGCTGGTACTCGATGCGCACGAGGTGGTGCTCCTCGCTTTCGCACGCGCTTGCCAGCTGGACCATGATCGCGCCGTTCTCGCCGTGGTTGACCGTGCGGAAGTGCGGCAGCGCCTCCTCTGCGGAGTTGCTCAAGAACCCCTTGCTCTGCGTGAGCTTGCGGGCAAGCTCGCTGTCTGCGGCGATGCCCTGCGAGGCGAGCGCGTCGAGCAGCAGGGCGGTCTCGTTTCTGGTGAGGCGCAGCAGCCGGCTCGTGCCGTCTTTGACGAGCGACGCGTACGACTCGTTCAAGTCTAGGCGGATCGAGACGGAGTCGTAGCAGTACACGAGCGTGTCGAGCGCGTTCCACACGGTTTCCTCGCTCGTGCCCAAAAGCTTGGCGAGCTGGGGGATGGACACGGTGTTCTCGCGCTCGAGCAGCGCGAACACGGCCAACAGGAGCTTCTTGTCGTTCATTGCCAGCTCCTCTCGCTATCGAAGGCGGTGAGCGCGGCGTACAGTCCCCCGCGGTAGGCGTCGACGGCCTCCTTCGGTGCGGCCGGCTCGATGCCCGGGCCGTTCTCGACGCACCACTGCGCGAGCGCGTTGAGGTCGTTTGCCCTCACATGCCAGGTCACCGTCTCGTCGTCGTTATACGAGAGCGTCCCCTGGTGCAGGCACAGGCGCGGTGCCCGCCAGGCGGAGTCCTCGTCGAAGCGGACCTCGACCTCGGTCGCCTCGTCGCCAAACTGGAAGGGCAGCCCGTAGTACTGCGAGGCGTCAAAGACGCGCTCGTCAAAGTCGGGCACGGCGGGGCGCGCGGGGTTGACGCTGACGTGGCTCATGCGGTCGAGTCTGAAGATGCGGTCGTCGCCCGCGTCCGGGTCGAAGGCCACGATGTAGCAGTTCTTGTTGAGGAGAAAACACCCGAAGGGCTGCACGTCGCGCCTGCTTTCCTGCCCGCGCGAGTTGACGTAGTCGAAGCGCAGGTTCTTGCGCGTGTCGATGGACTTGCGCACCTTGTTGAAGCCGGCGCTCGGCTTGTCCTGCTCGGGCGCGGGCTTGTCCATGCCCGGCAGCAGGTCGGGCACGTCAAGCTCGTCGCCGATCTTGACCAAGATCATGCGCAGCTCGCTTTTGAGGGGGTAGTTGTCGTCGTCGAGGAGCGCGCCGCACAGCAGCCTGAGCAGGCTCGCCTCCTCCTGCGTGAGGTCGACCGGCGCGGCAAAGCTCGCCTCGTCGTCGATCGAGTACCTGCTGTCCTCGTCGACCTTGAAGAACAGGCCGTAGTCCTGCAGGGTCTTCTTGTCGCGCTCGAACCGACGCCGGACCTTGTCGTCGAAGCGCTGGGCCGCTGCCTTGTCGGTGCCTTCGTAGGCGCCGTATTCGGCGTGCAGCGCGGTGCGGATTGTTGCAAAGTCGACGGGCGCATGCTCTTTCACGTACAGTGCGAGTTTTATAAGGCGCTCGCCGTCGCTTATGGGAACGTCAGACGGGGCATCGCCCGCTAGGTGAGATTCCATTCACTCCTCCGAGAATTTGCTGGGCCAGGCAAGGGGCCCGTTGTTTTTCTGCGATGATTATACGCACCGTTGCCCGGGCGTTGCATCATGAGCGTAATATGCGAGAAGATTACGCCCGCCCGAGCTGCCCCAAGACAATCGACGGCGCCGCCCGTGAAATGCGATTTCGAAAGGAACCTGCCCATGATTGAACGCTATACCCGCCCTCAGATGGGACATATCTGGTCGCTGGAGAACAAGTTCGAGGTGTGGAAGGAAATCGAGGTGCTCGCCTGCGAGGCGCAGGCAGAGCTCGGGCGCATCGGCATCACGAAGCAAGAGGCGGCGTGGATCCGCGCGCATGCCGACTTTACCGTCCCCGAAATCGACGAGGTCGAGAAGGTCACGAACCACGACGTCATCGCGTTCACGACCGTCATGGCAAAGTACATCGACGCAGAAGTCCCCGAGGGCACGCCCAAGCCGAGCCGCTGGGTGCACTTCGGCATGACGAGCTCCGATCTGGGCGACACGGCCATGTGCTACCTCATCACCCAGGCGCTCGACATCGTCATCGAGGACGTGCGCAGGCTCGGGCGCATCACCAAGCGCCGCGCACTGGAGGAGAAGGAGACCCTGTGCGTGGGCCGCACGCACGGCATCCACGCCGAGCCCATGACCATCGGCATGAAGTTCGGCATGTGGGCCTGGGCACTCAAGCGCGCCGAGCAGCGCCTGCTCGATGCCCGCAAGGTCATCGCCGTCGGCGCCATCTCCGGCGCGGTGGGAAGCTACTCCAACATCGACCCGTTTGTCGAGCAGTACGTCTGCGAGAAGCTGGGGCTTGAACCCGACCCGCTGTCCACGCAGGTCATCAACCGCGACCGCCATGCGCAGGTGCTCGCCGCGCTCGCGGCAAGCGCGGCCACGCTCGAGCAGATTGCCACTGAGGTCCGCTCGCTGCAGAAGACCGACACCCTCGAGGCCGAAGAGCCGTTCAAGAAGGGCCAGAAGGGCTCGTCTGCCATGCCGCACAAGCGCAATCCCATCACGGCCGAGCGCGTCTGCGGCCTGGCCCGCGTCATCAAGGCAAACGCACAGGTCGGCTTTGACAACGTTGCCCTGTGGCACGAGCGCGACATCTCGCATTCCGGCGCCGAGCGCGTCGTCATGCCCGACTCGTTCACCGCGTTCGACTACATCTGCGGCAAGATGGAGTGGATCTTGGACGGGCTGCAGCTCTACCGCGAGAACAGCCTGGCAAACCTCAACCGGACGCGCGGCCTGATCTACTCGTCGCGTGTCCTGCTCGCGCTCGTCGAAGACGCTGGCATCACGCGCGAGGACGCCTACGTGATCGTGCAGCGCAACGCCATGAAGGTGTGGGGCGACATGCAGCAGGCCGTCGAGGGCCCGAGCTTCCGCGAGAACCTCGAGGCGGACGAGGACTGCACGCTCTCCGACGAGCAGCTCGACGCCATCTTCGACCCGCGCGCGTTCCTGCAGCGCATCGACGTCATCTTCGACCGGCTCGAGGCGCTCGAGTTCTAGCGCCGGGCAGGTCAACCACAAGGAATAGGAAAGCATGTTCAACACGGACCAGCAATACACGTACCGACCGCGCGGGGTCTGCTCGCGCTCCATCAGCTTCGACCTCGACGATGAGAACAAGGTCCACAACCTCGCGTTTGTCGGGGGCTGCAACGGCAACCTCAAGGGCATCGGCAGCCTCGTCGAGGGCATGCCCGCCGACTGGGTGATCGACTGCTGCCTGGGTACGGAGTGCGGCGGCAAGCCCACCTCGTGCCCCGACCAGCTCGCGATCGCGCTGCAAAAGGCGCTCATCGAAAAGCAGCGGTGACGCCCTTGAGTACGCACGGGTCAAAGCAGGCGGCGCAAGACACGCTCACGCGCCGGAGCTTTCTGTCGGGCACCGCACGCGCGGTGCTCGGCGCCGCGGTCGTGGGCGCGAGCAGCATGGTGGGGCTTTCCGCCTGCGGGAAGTCGTCGTCCAACGACGCGCCCGACGTGCTCACGGTGGCAGACAGCTCGGTGGTCACGCTCGACTCGTTTGCGAGCATCGACGACGCATCGGGCTACTACAAGCTCGTGGAGCGCGGGACCTTCGATGCCGGGACGATGATGTACACGACGGGCTCCAAGCTGGCCGCCGCGCTGTGCGCCGGAAAGACCGCCAACCCGCTCACCACCGTCTCGCTCGTCACGCTTGCCACCGGCAAGATGACCAGCGCGCTCAAGGCGGCGGTACAGGGCGACGACGGCTACAGCATCTACGCGGTGCGCGCGTCCGACCAGCTGCTCGCGTGGGTCGAGAGCAACTACCTGACGGGCGACTGGAGCGTGTACGTCGCCACCATCGACGCCTCCACGCTCAAGCTCGGCCAGTCCGTGCAGGTCGACAGCGGCACCTCGGACTACGACACGCCCGAGCTCGAGGTCATCGGCACGACGGCCTACTGGATCGTCCAGCCAGCCGAAGGCGGCTCGCACACCTCCGAGGATTCCGTGCTCAAGGCGTCTGCGAGCGGCTCGCGCGGCTCGACGATCCTCACGTCGCACGGGCGCTTCAACGGCGGCCTCACCGCGAGCGGGGAGGTGCTGTGCGCGATGCCGCGCGCGGATGCGAGCGGCGTCTACTACCAGCTCACGGCGATTCAGTCGGGCACGGGCTCGGTCGTCGCCAAGCAGGTCATGCCGCGCTCGTTCAAGCCCGCCACCGCCATCTACCTGGACGGCCAGTTCGCGTTCTCCATTGCCGCGTCCTACGACTACGGCGGCGGCATCGCCCGCGTGGGCACGTACTACCCGATCGGCAACGACCAGTACCTGAGGCTTGCCCGCCAGCCGGTCACGGCGCCGGGGCTGTGCCAGGGGTGGCTGTTCTGCAAGTCGGGCTCGCGCACCGTGTTCGTCGACTACAAGAACCGCCGCTACTTCACGGTGGACGCGCCCGGCGGCACGGAGTCCTACGGCGACTACCCCGTCTGCGTGGGCGAGACCGACATCGTCTACAACTACGCGACCATCGCCAAATCCACGACGGAGGGCACGACCAGGACCGTCACGCTGCGCGCCATCGAGCCGAACGCGGTGTAGCTGAAGATAATCTGAAACTTGGTTACGCGAAGGCTGCAGCGCAGGTGCCGCACCAGGGCAAATGGTAGAATCGGTGCAGCTGATTCGATGACGAAAGGAGCGACTCCGTGGACATGGGTTCTGAAACTCGCCGCATCCTCCTGGTGGAGGACGAGAAGGCGATTCGCGAGGCAGTCGCAGCTTATCTTGAACGTGAAAACTACTGGGTGACCGGCGCCGCAGACGGCCAGCAGGCCGTCGAGGAGTTCAACAAGCACCACTTCGACCTGGTCATCCTCGATTTGATGCTCCCCAAGATCCCCGGCGAGAAGGTGTGCCGCATCATCCGCGACACCTCGGATGTGCCCATCATCATGCTCACCGCCAAAGGCGAGGTGGAAGACCGTATCATCGGCCTGGAACTGGGCGCAGACGACTACCTGATCAAGCCGTTCTCGCCGCGCGAGCTCGTAGCCCGCGTGCGCGCCCTGCTGCGCCGCGCCCACATCGACTCCGAGCCGCAGCGCGAGGTCTTCGAGTACGGCGACCTGACTATCGACATCACGGGCCACAAGGTGCTCGTCAAAGGGGAGGAGGTCGACCTCACGGCAAGCGAGTTCAAGCTGCTCACCACGCTCTCGCGCTATCCGGGACGCGTGTACTCGCGCATGGAGCTCGTCGAGAAGGTGCTGGGCTACGACTTCGAGGGCTACGAGCGCACGATTGACAGCCACGTCAAGAACCTGCGCGCGAAGATCGGTGACGACCCGCGTCACCCCAAGTGGATCTACACCGTGCACGGCGTGGGTTACCGCTTCGAGGCGCCCAAAGACGACGCCCCTGCTACCGGTGAATAGGAAATGAGCGAGCGCTCGCCGCGCAAGCGGCTCTCCTTCGCGCTGTACGTGGCGGGGGCGTTTGTCCTGACCGCCGCCATGACCGTGCTCATCACGGCGGGCGCGATCGTGTTCGCGTGGAACCTGGGCCGCGGCGCCATCGTCAACGACGAGGAGCTCTTCATCATCCTCATCGTCGCGGGCATCATCGCCCTCGTGCTCTCGGTGTTTCTGGGCCTGTACTTTGCGGCGAGCTTTGGCCAGCCCATCGACAAGATCTCCAAGACCGCAAAAAAGATCAAGGAAGGCGACCTGTCGGCGCGCACGAACCTGCGCGGCGACAGCGACCTCGAGCAGCTGGGTGAGAACTTCGACGAGATGGCCGACGCCATCGAGCGCGACCGCGACCTCGAGCGGCAGCTTATCGGCGATGTCGCGCACGAGCTGCGCACGCCGCTCATGGCCATCCAGGCAACGGTCGAGGCGATCCAAGACGGCGTGTTCGAGGCCGATCAGGAGCACATGGGCACGATCTCTTCGGAGACCCGGCGCCTGGGACGCCTGGTCGAGGCGCTTCTGCGCCTGAACCGCCTCGAGAACGGCACGACCGAGCTCAAGATCGAGACCATCGATTTGAGCGAGCTCGTCTCGGGCCTTGCCATGTCGCAAGAGGCCCTCATCGAGTCCTCGGGGCTTTCGCTTCTCACCGACATCGAAGACGACATCTACATCGACGGCGACCGCGACCTAATCCACCAAGCCGTCGTCAACCTCATGTCCAATGCCGTGCGCTACACGCCGGAAGGCGGCGCAATCTCGGTCGAGCTGCGCCGCGAGAACGGCTACGCGTCGGTCTCGGTTGCCGACACGGGCGTGGGCATCGCGGAGAAGGACCTGAAGAAGGTCTTCTCCCGTTTCTGGCGCGCCGACACCGCCCGCAGCAACAGCGGCGGCCTCGGCATCGGCCTTGCCCTCGTACGCGAGGTGGTCGACCAGCACCGCGGCACCGTCTCGGTGGACAGTACGCTGGGCGAGGGCTCCACGTTCACGCTCAACCTGCCTCTCTCTCCGCTCGACCCTTCCATGATCGACCCGGCGGACAAGCGCGCGCAGGAGCGCCGCATGAAGCGCGCCGCAAAGAAGGAGCTCGAGAAGCAGCGTAAAGAGCAGGACAAGCTGCGCCGTCTGCAGGAGCGCCAGGAGCGCGAGCGCCGCAAGGCGGCCGAGCACGGCAAGGGGCTGACGGGCGAGTGGAAAGTGGGCCCGCAGCAACTGACCCTGTTCGGAATCCGCGTGCCCCTGCCGTCCAAGAAAGATAACGACGAATCTAAGCACTAGTGCGCATACAATAGCGATACGTATGTTCATGACCAAGAGAGGGTGTTTTTACGGTGAGCGAGATTGCACTGCGTCCTGATTCTCAAGGCAAGGTCCGTGACCTGTACGACTTGGGCGACAAACTCCTGATTG
>JBJEHP010000180.1:0-2270 GCA_051876145.1 Coriobacteriales bacterium
GGGGGGCACGGAGGCGCTGCTCGACGTGCCCGCCAACAAGGTGTTCATGAAGTCGGGCAAGGCCATCGGCGCGCTGCGCGACACGCTGGAAGAGCGCGGCGAGCTCGACGACGCGGCGGCGGTCGCCAACAGCGGGCTTGCAGGCGAGCAGCTGTGCGAGCGCTTTGCGGACCTCGACGTCGAGCGCGGCTACTTCTCGGTCGTGCTCTACCGCAAGGGGGCGCACAAGGCAGGCGAAGGGAAAGGCGAACGTCTCTCATGATCGATTTTCAAGCGCTGAACGCGCAGCTGACGCCTTTCGACGAGGCGGCGGCGCAGCGTGCCGTCGACAAGTGGAACGCGGTGGCAAAGCCCATCGCGAGCCTTGGCAAGCTCGAGGACATCGTCGTGCAGCTCGCCGGCATCTCCGGCAGCGAGGACGTCGACATATCCAAGCGCGTCGTGGTCGTGATGTGCGCCGACAACGGCGTCGTCGCGCAGGGCGTCACGCAGTGCGGCTCCGAGGTCACGACCATCATCGCGGACAGCGTCGCGAGAGGGCGCTCCTCGGTGTGCAGCATGTGCCGGCCGGTCCATATCGACACGCTTGCCGTTGACATTGGCATGGCCAAGGCGCCGAGCGAGCCCGGCGTCCTCGACCGCTGCATCGCGCGGGGCACCGGCGACATCTCCGTGGGGCCGGCCATGACGCGCGAGCAGGCGTGCCAGGCCATCCAGGTGGGCATCGACCTCGTGGGCGACCTGAAGGCGCAGGGCTACCGCCTCATCGCCACCGGCGAGATGGGCATCGGCAACACCACCACCTCGAGCGCGGTCGCCTCGGTGCTGCTGGGGCTGCCCGTCGAGCAGGTGACCGGCAAGGGCGCGGGACTCTCGGACGAGGGGCTCGAGCGCAAGGTCTCCGCCATCAAGCGGGCCATCGCCGTCAACGGGCCGGACGGCCACGACGCGCTCGACGCGCTCGCCAAGCTCGGGGGATTCGACATCGCGGGGCTCGTGGGGCTATTCATCGGCGGCGCCGTGCACCGCGTCCCCATCGTGATCGACGGCTTCATCAGCATCCTTGCGGCATATGTCGCAGTTGAGCTGTGCCCCGCGTGCGCACAGACGATGGTGCCGTCGCACATCTCCACCGAGCCGGCGACGCGCATGCTGGCAGAGCGCCTGGGCGTCGATCCGATCATCCACGCCGGTATGCACTTGGGCGAGGGGACGGGGGCCGTGTGCCTCGTCCCATTGCTGGACATGGCTCTGTCCCTGTACGATGGGAGCACGTTCGATTCGTCGGGAATAGATGCCTACGAGGTGGATTCGCAATGATGATTCTGGTTACCGGTGGTGCCGCGAGCGGCAAGAGCGCGTACGCGGAATCGCTGTTCGAGGGCTTTACCGGGCTCAAGTACTATCTGGCGACCATGGAAAACGTCGACTTCGAGTCCGAGCAGCGCATCGAGCGCCACCGTGACATGCGCTCCGGCAAGGGCTTCATCACGCTGGAGGTCGACGGTGGTCTCGAGGCGGCGATCAGCCAGCTGTACTCGCGCGACGTCAACGTCGTGCTCGAGGACCTCGGCAACCTCGTGGCACGCGAGCTGTTCGGCGCCGACGGCTCGGTGCGCGACCCCGACGACGTGATCGAGCACATCATGGTCAACGTGAGGATGCTCGCGAAGCGCTGCAAGAACCTCGTCATCGTCGCCAACGAGCTGGGCGGCGACGGCGTCTCCTACGACAGCGGCACGCAGCTGTACCAGGTCGTGGTAGGCAGCATCGCGTGCGCGCTCGCCAGCATGAGCGACGTCGTGGTCGAGGTTGCGGCGGGGCAGCCGCGCATCCTCAAGGGGGAGCTCTCGTGAACGCCCTTCGCTCGTTCGTCATGGCGTTCTCGACGTTCTCGCGCATTCCCATGCCCAAAATCGACTGGCGCCCGGAGTGCATGCGCTACATGATGTGTTTCTTCCCCCTCATCGGGGTCGTGCTGGGGCTGCTCGCGTGGGCGTGGGGACTCGTGTGCGAGGGGCTCTCGCTAGGAAACCTGCTCTTTGGCGCGGGGCTTGTCGCGATCCCGCTGCTGGTGACCGGCGGCATCCATCTGGATGGCTTTTCCGACGTGGTCGACGCGCAGGCGAGCCATGCCGAGCCCGCGCGCAAGCGCGAGATCTTGAAGGACCCGCACACGGGCGCGTTCGCGGGCATGGCCGTCGCGGCCTATTTGATCGTCTACTTCGCGTGCGCCGCCTCACTCGAGCCGGCGCCGCGGCTGTTCGCCT
>JBJEHP010000181.1:0-2238 GCA_051876145.1 Coriobacteriales bacterium
GACGCGAGTTAGCTAAGCGTCACGAGCATGCCTATCGATGCTGAAAGGCGCTTATCGGAAGAGAGAGTTGACGAGAAGAAAACTTGAGGTGTGCTATGTGCTTTAGACCGCCGTCGTTCGACGACATGATGACCAAATGTCCGAAGTGTGGTTCCTTCAATGATCCTGAGGCCGACAAGTGCAAGAAATGCGGCACGGATCTGACTAATGTAAAGGGCATGGGCGAGGCTCCTGTCCCCGGCGCGCCGACTGGCGCACCCAAAGCTCCCGGTGCGCCGGCAGGTGCGCCGAAGGCACCCGGCGGAGCACCGAAAGCTCCTGGAGCGTAACCGTCAGGTGCTCTGTTCTACGCCAGATAGTTCTCTAGGTTTCTGGCGCTCTTACGTTGGTTTTCCGTTGGGCAATTGAACAAGACGCTCTGCGTAGCATGTTGTTGAGAGGACATGTGTTTCGCATAAAGCGGCCAAGGTAAATCAGGGGACCTTGGTGTGCTCAAGAGCCCAACTGTAAACAGTTTCTGTTCTGTACCTGTACGTGAAGAGAGAGAAAGGGGGAAATTTCATGATCAACGAATACGATCACGACCTGTACAAGAGTGACTGGCGATGGTACGAAGATGGTTATGAAGTTACCCGCACTTCCGTCTGGACCGGGCCTGGATGCCACAACGGCTGTGGCGTCCTGACCTACGTCAAGGACGGCAAGCTTGAGAGGGTTGAGGGCGACCCGAACTTCGCCTACAACCAGGGACGTCTCTGCTTGCGCTGCATCAACATGGTTGAGCAGATCTACAACCACGACCGCCTGAAGTGGCCGCTGCTCCTCGACGGGGAGAAGGGCTCCAACAAGTGGAAGCGCGCGACGTGGGACGAGGCCCTCGACTTCATCGAGGACGCGTTCAAGGACTGCTGCAACATCATCAAGGAGGAGTACGGCGGGCTCGGCCCCGAGGGCGTTGTTGCCCTGTCCGGTACCGGCCGCAACGCGATGTGGCAGGGCGCAATGATCCTCCGCACCGCCTTTGGATCCCCGAACATGTCGTTCGGCTTCCTCTCCGCGGACTCCTGCTACCAGCCGCGCATGACCGCCAACCTCCTGCAGGAAGGCGACTGCTGGATCCTCGACAACGCCCAGCTGCACCCCGACCGCTACGAGAACGAGGAGTGGGTCAAGCCCGAGGTCGTCATCGTCTGGGGCAACCAGCCGCTGGCATCCAACCCCGACGGCTTCGTCGGCCACTGGCTGATCGACCTCATGCGCATGGGCACCAAGTTCATCGTCGTCGACCCCGCCCTCACCTGGCTGGCGTCGAAGGCCGAGATCTGGCTCCAGGTCCGCCCCGGCACCGACTGCGCCCTCGCGCTCGGCTTCCTCAACGTGATCATCAACGAGGACCTCTACGACCACGAGTGGACCGAGACCTGGACCTACGGCTTCGACTCCCTCGTCGAGCGCGTCCAGGAGTACCCGACCGACAAGGTCGCCGAGATCTGCTGGGTCGACGAGCAGGACATCATCGACGCCGCCCGCCTCTACGCCTCCGGCAAGCCCGCCGGCGTCCAGTGGGGCCTCGCGATCGACATGCAGATCTCCGCAATGGAGGCTTCCAACGCTATCGATGATATGGTTGCCATCTGCGGCAACCTCGACGTCCCGGGCGGCAACGTGCTCGTCCGCTACGCGTACAACTCTTCCAAGAAGTACGGCGCAGGCCTCGAGTTCATTTCCCCGGAGATGCTCGACCGCCGCATCGGCACCACCCAGTCGCCGATCCACAAGGCCGGCTACACGCCGTTTATTCCGCCCGACCTGCTGCTCGAGGCGATGGAGACCGGCGTCCCGTACCGCCCGCAGCTCATCTGGGTCGAGCAGACCAACCCGATCGCGAACATGGCCGGCGACGCGCCGCGCGTCTACAAGGCGTGGAAGAAGGTCAAGTACACCGTCGTCGCGGACTACTACCTGACCCCGACCGCGGTCGCCTTCGCGGACTGCGTGCTCCCGATGGCGATGTCCGTCGAGCGCGACTCCTACCGCTCCTGGTGGCAGCCGCTGCGCACCCTCACCGCCTCCGCCGGGCGCTACTACGAGTGCAAGTCCGACGAGGAGCTCGTCATGGCCATGGGCATGCGCTTCAACCCCGAGTTCTACGGCCAGTTCAAGGACACCCGCGACTTCCTGACGTGGATGATCCAGGACGAGGGCACCGGCGTCGACTACACGTTCGAGGAGCTCACC
>JBJEHP010000182.1:0-2236 GCA_051876145.1 Coriobacteriales bacterium
CTCCAGGCTGTCGCATGCCTGTACGCACAGCCCGCACAGCACGCACTTCTCGCCGTCGAGCGTGATGAGGCGCTCGAGCCCCTCGTTTCCCATCGCCTGCGAGTGAAACGTCACGCGCTGCGCCTCGGGTGCGCGGGCGGCCAGCAGCCCCAGCACGACGGAGCGCTCCTCTTTGATGCGGTCGGAGTTGGTGCGCACCTCGCACTCCTGCTCGACAGGGTACACGCAGCTCGTCACGACCTTCGTGCGGCCGCGAATCTCCACCTCGACGATGCAGACGCGGCAGCAGGCGCGGTGCTCGGGAAACGCGTCCGAGCGGCACAGCACCGGGATGGGGATGCCGTTGCGCTTGGCCACGTCCCACAGGTACTCGCCCTTCTCGCAGGTGCAGTCCTTCCCGTCGATGGTTATATGCAACAGCTCGCTCATACCGGCCTCCTCTGCGTCATGACCGCGCCGAACTTGCAGGCCTCGCGGCAGCTGCCGCAGGCGATGCACTTGGTCGGGTCGATGGAATGCGGCTCGGTGGAGGAGCCGTTGACGGCGCCTGCGGGGCACGCGCGCTGGCATGCGCCGCAGTCGGTGCACTTCTCGGACGCGATGGCGAACTGCGTCATCTTGGGGCATACGCCCGCGGGGCATTCCCTGTTGGCGATGTGCGCCTCGTACTCGTCGCGGAAGAACTTGATCGTAGTGAGCACAGGGTTGGGGGCCGTGCGTCCCAGCGCGCACAGCGAGGCGTCCTGCATCGTGTGCCCGATGCGCTCGAGCAGCTCGATATCGCCTTCCTGGCCGCGCCCCTCGCAGATGTCGGTGAGGATGACGCGCATCTGGCGCAGACCCTCGCGGCACGGCGTGCACTTGCCGCAGCTTTCCTCGCACAGGAAGTTCACGTAGTAGCGCGCGACGTCGACCATGCAGCTGCGGTCGTCCATGACGATCATGCCACCCGAGCCCATCATGGCGCCGTACTTCTTGAGCGTGTCGAAGTCGACGGGCAGGTCGAGCAGCGATTCGGGGATGCAACCGCCGGAAGGGCCGCCGGTCTGGATGGCCTTGAACGGGCGGTTGTTCATCATGCCGCCGCCGATATCGTAGATGAGGGTGCGCAGCGTCGTGCCCATGGGGACCTCGACCAGGCCGGTGTGCTTGACCTTGCCCACCATCGCGAACACCTTCGTGCCCTTGGAGGTCTCGGTGCCCAGCTGGGCGTACGTGTCGCCGCCCTCGCGCAGGATGTAGGGGACGGATGCGAGCGTCTCGACGTTGTTGAGCACGGTGGGCTGGTCGAACAGGCCGCGCTGGACGCTGCGGATGTACTTGGCGCGCGGCTCGCCCACGCGGCCCTCGATCGAGGCCATGAGCGCGGTGGACTCGCCGCAGACAAACGCGCCGCCGCCGCGCACGATCGAAAGCGTGAGCCTGTGGTCGGTGCCCATGATGTGCTCGCCCAAGATACCGGCAGCCATCGCGTCGTCGATGGCGCGCTGGATGTGCTCGCGTGCCGCCGCGTACTCGTCGCGGATGTAGAGGATGCCCTCTTCTGCCCCGATGGCGAGCGCGCCGATGATCATGCCCTCGATGACGGCATGCGGGCAGCCCTCCATGGTGGAGCCGTCCATGAACGCGCCGGGGTCGCCCTCGTCGCCGTTGCAGACGATGTACTTGGGGAAGTTGTCGTAGCTGGCGGCCGTGCGCCACTTGCGTCCCGTGGGAAAGCCCGCGCCGCCCTTGCCGCGCAGGCCGGACTTCTCGACTTCGGTGATGATCTCGTCCGGCGTCATGGCAAGCGCGCGCTCGAGGCCCTTGTAGCCGCCGCGCGCACGGTAGGCGTCGAGGTCGAGCGGGTCGATGATGCCGACGTCGGCCAGGACGATCTTGTGCTGCATGGCGTAGAAGGGGTTGTCGGCCATGTGCTCGTAGAACTTGCGGTCCTTGTTGTAGAGCAGGCGCTTGACCGGCTCGCCGTCAAGCGAGGCGACGATGGCGGGCGCGTCTTTGACCGAGACGTGGTAGTACATGAGGTCGCACGGCATGAGGCGCACGACCGGCCCGCGCTCGCATTCGCCCGAGCAGCCCGTGCGCACGGTGCGCACCGTCACGTTCTTGCCGGCCTTCTCAAGCTCGGCATCGATGGCGTCTGCCACCTCGTAGGCGCCGTTGGCCACGCAGCTCGTGCCGCAGCACACGAGGATCTCTTCGACGTTTCTAGTCATTGCCGCTCCTCTCGCCGTCA
>JBJEHP010000183.1:0-2213 GCA_051876145.1 Coriobacteriales bacterium
TTGCGCCCCCGCCGGCCTCGAATGCCGTCCCGTCTGCTACTCCTCTCGGCCATGGCTCTTCCTGACGCCGGCCGCCACTGCCACGCCGCCCGCGACGGCAACGCCCAGCAGCGCCACCATGGGCAGGGTGTCAACGCTCACGCCCGTCTGGGGAACGAGCTCCGCGGTGTTGGTGTACTCGACGGTGTTCGCGTCGGTTGGCGCGACGAGCTTGCCGTCCTTGATCGTGTAGGCACGGGCGACGACCTTCACCTGCGTCGCGTCGGTCTCGGTCGCCGTGCTGCCCTCGGACTTGACGGTCGTGGCGTCGCCGCCATCCACCCTCGCGGTCGTGGAGGTCTTCGCGTTGCCGGAGAGGCCGGTCTCCCGCACGCTGAGCGTCGTGCCCACGGGCAGGCCCGAGACCGTCCTGCTCTCGCCGTGCTTGAGCTGGAACGCGTACTCGCCGTTTGAGTCGAACGTGACGGCGCTTTCGCCGGTGCCGTACGTCTTGCCCGCAAGCTCGGAGTTGCTCAGCACGAAGTCGAACTCCTGGCCCGTGTTCGCCGCGCTGCCGGAGACCTTCTTGCTGACGGTGAGGTTGGTCGCCGTGGGCACCGTGATCGACGGACGCGCGAAGTCCTCCTGTCCGCTCTTCTCCGTCGTCACGTTGTTGACCGTCGTCTGCTCGATGTAGCTGACGTCGTTGCCCGAGGCGGTGTTCGTGTAGACCTTCACGACGCCGTCCTCGACCGCCATGTTCGGGTCGGACGCGAGCGTGCCGTTGAGAAGGGCGGCCGCCTTGTCCAGCGTGTCCTGCGTGAACAGCACGTCGAAGCTGATCGTGTAGGTCCAGCCGTTCTCGAGCTGGTACGCCTCGCCCAGGCTCCATGTGACCGTCTTGCCACTCACCGTGGGGCCGTTGAACGTCTTGGTGACACCGTCCTTCGTGTACGAGTAGGTTCCGTCCGGGTTCTTGGTGAGGGTGACCTTGTCGCCGTTCTCGTCCTTCACGTTGACGGTGGCCGAGCTGGCGACCAGGCTTCCATCCGGCGTGTCGCTCACGACGGCGTCGGAGATCGTGTCCCTCATGGTCACGTTGCGGTAGTCGTGCGCGTTCACGATGTCCCGCACGATGGTGCTCAGGGCATTCTGCAGAGCCGTGGAGTCGCTCGCGTCGAAGTAGTGGTCAGAGGCGATGCCGCCGAGGCTCTGCATGTTGGTCGCGTCACCGAAGGCGTTGATGTTGTAGAGCGTCACGCCATCCGCGACGAGGGACTTGGCGACGGCGTCGGCCGCGCCGAAGTTGAGCCCGTAGGGATCGGAGTTGCCCGTGCCGTAGACGCCGTAACGCCTGTTGTAGTCCCCCGTATAGCCATTCGCGCTGTCACGGAACGTGGGGTTGCCGTCGGAGACGAAGATCACGTAGTTCTGCGTGTTCGAGTCGGTGCTTACCAGGGACTGCGCCTCGGAAAGGCCGGCCTCCCAGTTCGTGCCTCCGCCGTCAGCGAGGTCGTTCACGCTGCGGTCGAACGAGCTGACGCTGTCCGTCGGCTGCAGGACGGTGGACGCGCCGGTGTTGAACTCGACGAGCGAGACCTTGGTGTTGTCCTGGTCGAGGATCGTGCTCGCCGCCGCCTTGATGGCGGTCTTCGCGGTCGAGAGACGGGTTCCCTGCATCGAGCCAGACGTGTCGACCACGAAGATGACGTTGGCGCTCGTGGACGTCGTGCTATACGAGGAGGAGCCCTTGACGCTCAGCGCGATCGTGCCACCGGTGTGGCTGGCATTCTCCGTGAGCGTCTTGCTCGTCTCGGGACCAGAGGCGCTCTCCGCCGCGAAGGCCGGCACCGCGCCAAACATCGCCACGGCCATGGCCGCGAGCACGGAGAGGACGGCCATCCCGCAGGAGTTGCGGAAGACGCGCGAGCTCTTCTCCCTTGGCTCTAATTTTCTTAATCTTGCATAACTCATGAACGACCCCTCACACGGCTACTGCGTTTAAGCTTCTTGCAAAACATGGGCCCCAGCGTGGTCTCATCGGTCATGGACCCTTGTCCTGCAATTTTATGTGCCAACTTCTGGCATTCAAAGTCTTTGGAGGGTTCGCCCGCCCGCTTGGGCGTGTGGAATCGATTTCCTGCGTTATCTTGCAGCTATTTTTTTCTCTGTTCTATACATTCCTAAATTTGAGAAGTTCGCAATTTTGCCGCTCGTTCAGAAAAATTTGCGGG
>JBJEHP010000184.1:0-8247 GCA_051876145.1 Coriobacteriales bacterium
AACCTGTTCGACCTGGTTAGCTCCTCGAGCGAGGACCTCTGCACGAAATTCGGCGGGCACGCCGCCGCGATCGGCATCACGCTGCCGACGGCAAAGCTGCCTGAGCTGCGCGAGAGGCTCTGCAGCGCCGTCACCGCCCTCGGCGAGCAGGCGCGTCCCAAGCCGCGCATGGTCGATGCCGTGGTCGATCTGGCGGAGTGCGACGTGGCGGGCTTCAACGAGCTCGAGTTCTTGCAGCCGTTTGGCAACGAGAACCCCGTGCCGGTGCTCGCCGCGCCCGACGTCTTCATGGAAAAGCGCGCCGCCGTGGGCAAGCAGGGCAACCACCTGCGCTACGTTGCCACCGACGGCGTGAGCAGGGTTGCCGGCATCTACTTTGGCGTCGACAACATCGACGAGCTCGTCGCCTGCGACTCCGCGTGCGACATCCTGTTCGAGCCGACGGTCGACGAGTGGCAGGGTCGCTTCACCGCCAAGCTCATGACCCGCGACATCTTCGTTCATGCCCCCGCCGTCGAGCCCAAGACCGAGATCAGCCAGCGCGTGGACGAGCTGTTCGAGCACGCGCTCGAGATCACCGACGTGGGCGATTACGCCGGCATCACGCAGATGGCCCGCTTCAACACCAAGATCGTGGGCGTCACGTTCGAGAACCGCCAGGCGGTGCTCTCCAGCATCGAGGCCGGTGTGGAGCTCTCGCTCGTGCGCCAGCCCTACAACGAGTTCGACGCGAACGCCATCGCGGTCGAGCTGCTGGACGGCACGCAGCTCGGGTTTCTCAACCGCAGGCTTGCCAAGCGCCTCGCCGCCGTCATGGACGAGGGCGTGCCCTACAGCGCGGCCGTCTCGGCCATCACGGGAGGCCCCGCGCATGCCTCGGGCCACGACGACGTGCGCGCCCCCGGTCCTCTGGGCGTGCGCGACCCGGGCATCGTGGACCGCAGCTACGGCGTGAACATCGTCGTGCGCAGAGACGACCTCGACGAGGCGAGCCAAGCGGATGCGAACGCCTCCCAGCTCCAGCTCGCGCAGGCGAAGGAGTCCTGGGCCGAGGTCGCGGCAGACGAGCTCGACGACAAGCTGCGCGAGGCCCTCATCGGCTCGCATCAGCTGCATGCCGCTCAGGCAAAGACGCTCGAGAACCTCGCCCAGGGGCACTCGACGCTCACCATCATGGCCACGGGGCGCGGAAAGTCGCTCATCTTCCACCTGCATGCCGCCCGCACGGCCCTCAAGCAGGGCAAGGCGAGCATCTTCATGTACCCGCTGCGCGCGCTCGTGGCAGACCAGGCCTTCCATCTGCAGGCGGCCTTCTCGAAGTTCGGCCTGCAGGTCTGCGTGCTCACGGGCGAAAGCGACGAGGAGGAGCGCACGCGCGTCTTTGGCGGGCTCGCCGATGGCAGCGTCGACGTGCTCTTGACCACGCCGGAGTTCCTCTCCATCCATGCGGAACGCTTCGCGCGCACCGGGCGCGTCGGCTTTGTGGTCGTCGACGAGGCACACCACGTGGGCCTGTCGCGTGCCGGCAACCGTCCTGCCTACGCGGGGCTGTCGAAGACGCTCGACGAGCTGGGCAACCCGCTCGTGCTCGCCGTCACCGCGACTGCCGGAGACGAAGAGGCACGTTCCATCTGCTCCACGCTCGGCATCGGGCGGGTCGTGCTCGACCCCACGGTGCGCGAGAACCTGCACATCGACGACAAGCGCGACCTGCGCGACCGCGAGAACTACCTCGCGCGCATCGCGGCAAGCGGCGGGAAGTGCATCGCCTACGTCAACTCGCGCGAGCAGTCCATGAAGCTCACGCGCATGCTGCGCAAGCGCCTGCCCGAGCTCGCCTGCCGCGTGGCGTTCTACAACGCGGGCCTTTCCAAGGCAGACCGCAAGCGCATCGAGAACGCCTTCCGCGTCGGGGATCTGCAGGTCATCGTGTCCACGAGCGCCTTCGGCGAGGGCATCGACATCCCCGATGTCGAGCACGTCGCGCTGTTCCACCTTCCGTTCAACGACATCGAGTTCAACCAGATGTCGGGCCGTGCCGGCCGCGATGGGCGCGATGCCACCGTGCACCTGCTGTACTCGTACGGCGATGCGCGCATCAACGAGAAGATCCTTTCCTCGTCGGCGCCCTCGCGCGAGCAGATGATCGCGCTGTACAAGGCCCTGCGCGCGCAAGCGAAGGAGGCGGCAGAGCTCGGGCAAGACGACTTTGCCGTCAGCAACGCAGAGCTCGCCGAGCAGGCGCGGCGCCTCGTCCGCGGCGCGAACCTGGACGAATCCGCCGTCTCGTGCGGGATCGCGGTCTTTCGCGAGCTCGGGTTTCTGGAGACGAGCGGCAAGAGCGTCGCACGCAGGATCCGCATGGTCGAGGGACCGCAGCACATGGAGCTTTCCGACTCCGTGCGCTACCGCGAGGGCCAGGAAGAGCGCGACGACTTTGCCTCGTTCAAGAAGTGGGCCCTCGGGGCAAGCGAAGACGACCTGCTCAAGCGCTTCAACCGTCCCATCCTCCCGCGCCACCCCGAAGACCTCACGGGGGCATGAGAGGGCGCGTTCACGGTGCGCCGCTTTGCAGGAAGACAACGTCACGGCGCGGATTGTCCCCGTCTGCGCTAGGATACGTCCATACAACCTAATCCGTAGAGCCTGAGGAGTCTTCTCATGAGCGCGCAGGAACAGCATATAGCCGGCGTTGACAAGAGCGTGCGCCAGCCTGAAAAGACGGATCGCTTCGACGTCTTGCTCGACAAGGTGTCCGAGTACCTGGACCAAGACGAGATGCGCACGATTACGGATGCGTACGAGTTCGCAAAGGCGTCGCACAACGGGCAGTTCCGCAAGAGCGGCGAGCCCTACATCATGCACCCGGTGGAAGTCGCCATCATCCTGTCCGAGCTGCACATGGACGTCGACACGCTGTGCGCGGCGCTTCTGCACGACACGGTCGAGGATACCGACGTCACCTTGGACGACCTGACCAAGCGCTTCAACGCGACGGTTGCCGAACTCGTCGACGGCGTCACGAAGATCAACAAGATTGAGGTCGAGTCCCTGAGCGAGGCGCAGGTCCGCACGCTGCGCAAGATGCTCGTGGCCATGAGCCGCGACATCCGCGTCATCGTCGTCAAACTGGCGGACCGCCTGCACAACATGCGCACCCTCATGGCGCTCAAGGAGGACCGGCGCATCTTCAAGGCGCGCGAGACGATGGAGATCTACGCGCCGCTCGCCAACCGCCTGGGCATGAGCTCGATCAAGTGGGAGCTCGAGGACCTGTCGTTTTTCTACCTGGAGCCCGCGAAGTACCAGCAGGTCCAGAAGATGGTGAGCGAGACGCGCGAGGCGCGCGAGAAGTACCTCGCCCAGGCCATGGACGCGCTGCGCGCAGAACTCGACGAGGTCGGGCTGCAGGATGCCAAGATCTCGGGCAGGCCCAAGCACCTGTACTCCATCTACCAGAAGATGTCGAAGAAGGACAAGGACTTCTCCGAGATTTACGACCTGATCGGCCTGCGCATCATCGTCGACACGATTCCCCAGTGCTACAGCTCGCTCGGGGCCGTGCACAACCTGTGGCACCCGATCCCGGGCCGCTTCAAGGACTACATCGCGATGCCCAAGTTCAACATGTACCAGTCGCTGCACACGACGGTCATCGGCCCTGCGGCGCGCCCGCTCGAGATCCAGATCCGCACCGAGCAGATGCACCGCATGAACGAGTACGGCATCGCCGCGCACTGGCGCTACAAGGAGGGCGGCGGCTCGAAGAAGCGCGACGCGGCGGACTTCGACCAGAAGCTCACGTGGCTGCGCGAGATGCTCGACTGGCAGCAGGAGACCAACGACCCCCACGAGTTCATGGAGTCGCTCAAGGTCGACCTGTTCGAGAGCGAGGTCTTCTGCTTCACGCCCAAAGGCGAGGTCATCAGCCTGCGCGCGTCCTCGACGCCGCTCGACTTTGCCTACGCGATCCACACCGAGGTGGGCAACCACTGCATCGGTGCGAAGGTCAACGGCTCGATCGTGCCGCTTACGTACACGCTGCAGACGGGCGACCGCGTCGAGATCCTGACGCAGAAAAACGCCACGCCGTCGCGCGACTGGCTCGGCATCGTCAAATCGCCGCGCGCCCGCTCGAAGATCCGCGCGTACTTCTCCAAGATCACGCGCAACGACGACCAGGTGCGCGGCCGCGACCTGGTCATGCACGAGCTGCGCAAGGACGGCGTCGGTGTCGCAGCGGCAAAGGCGTTGCCGTACCTGGAAAGCGTCGCCGTTGAGCTCAGCTACGAGAGCACCGACGACCTGCTCGTCGCCGTCGGCTCGGGCAAGTACTCCGCAAAGCAGCTCGCCCACCGCATCATCCACGCGATGAACAAGGAGGCCGAGGTCGAGGAGGAGGTCGACAAGCCGGTTATCGACCAGCTCTACCTGACCAACGGCTCGAACATCACGGCAAAGCCCCGCTCGCCGCAGGAGCGCAGCCGCCGCAGCGCCCACAACAAGACGGGCGTCGTGGTCAAGGGCCTCGACGACGTGTACGTCCGCCTCTCGCACTGCTGCAACCCGCTGCCGGGCGACGACATCATCGGCTTCATCACGCGCGGACGCGGCGTCTCGGTGCACCGCGCGGACTGCCCGAACGCGGCCGACCTGCTCAAGCACCCCGAGCGCATGATCGACGTCGCGTGGGAGTCCGAGATCGAGGCGAGCGTCTACCAGGTGGAGATCTACGTCGAGGCCATCGACCGCCTGCGCCTTCTGCAGGACATCGTCATGACGCTCGCGGACGCCGGGGTCAACATCATCTCGAGCTCCACGAACACCCACAAAGACGAGATCGTCGAGATGCGCTTCCTGTTCGAGGTGGGCGAGACCGAGCGCATCGGCTCGATCATCAACTCGATCAAGGCGATCGACGGCGTGTTCGACGCGACGCGCATGATGCCCGGCGCAAACGACCGCCCCAAGTCCAAGAAGAAGAGCAAGCGCAGCTAGCAGGCACTGCAGCTGCGATCTATCGCAGGGAGTGAACATGAAGCTTACGAATCTCGTGGTCGGGCCGATCCAGACCAACTGCTACATTGCCGAAGACGCCGGCGAGACGCTCGTCATCGACCCCGGCGACGATGCCGACAAGATCCTCGAGGTGCTCGAGGGGCGCCCCGTCAAGGAGATCGTGCTCACGCACTGCCACTTCGACCACGTGAGCGCGCTTTCTGCGCTCGAGGAGGCCACGGGGGCGCCGGCGGCGATGTCGGCGGTGGATGCGCCGCGCGTCGACGGGCAAAGCGTCGATGGCGGCCACGACATCGCGCGCGGGCACGGCGCGCCTCACATCGACCGCCTGCTCCACGAGGGCGACGAGGTGACCGTGGGGGAGTGCACGTTCTCCGTCATCGAGACGCCGGGCCACACGCCGGGCTCGATTTGCCTGTACTGCGCGTCCGAGGGCGTCTTGTTTGCGGGCGACACGCTGTTTGCCCACGGCGGCTACGGCCGCACCGACTTCGAAAGCGGGAGCTTCCGCGATATCGTCGCGTCCATGCGCGACAAGCTTTCCGGGCTTCCCGACGACACCATCGTCTTTTCCGGACACGGCCCGCGCTCGACGATGCGCTACGAGAAGCACGTCAATGAGTACCTGCACGCGAATTAAGAGAATTCCAAAAAGGCACTTGCATCTGAAAGGCTTTTCGCTATACTAACGTCTTGCGTCGCAAGCGCACGAGATTCCTCGGTAGCTCAACGGCAGAGCCCTCGACTGTTAATCGAGTTGTTGTAGGTTCGAATCCTACCCGGGGAGCCAGCATTTTCAGAAGGCCGCGATGAGCGGCCTTCTTTTGTTCTTGCGATGATGTGGTATCATCATCGCGCACATGGGCAATTAGCTCAGCGGGAGAGCATCGCCTTCACACGGCGGGGGTCACTGGTTCGAACCCAGTATTGCCCACCATGGATTTGCCAGACGGAAAGCACATTCCGTTTCTTTCGGCCCTGATACTTCGTGTCGGGGCCGTTTTGTTTCTCGAGCCTTTTCCGGCGGACATGTGAGGTCGTGGCGCTGCCGGTATTCGAGTGGGCCGGACGGTTTCGGCAGCCGTGCTTTCAGGTAGATTTCAGCATAGGCGGCTAGGATGGTCTCATCCTAAGCAAGACTCCCCGTGAGAAAGGCCCCGCCCGTGAGCTCGAAATCGCGCACGTTCAAAGCCCGCATCGCGTTCGATGCGATTCTTTCCGCCCTGCTTATCGTGGAGATGTTCTTCCAGCTGACCGGTGACCTTCTGCACGAGGTGCTTGGAGTCGTGTTCTTCGTCTCCATCGCCGCGCATCTCGTCTTGTCGCGCAGGTGGATAGCGGGCACGTCTGCGGCCATCAAGGGCAAGCGCATGACGGCCCGCCGCTGGATGCTCGCCATTATGGGCGTCCTGCTCGCGCTCGCCATGATCGCGCTCGCGGTGAGCTCTCTGATGATCAGCCAGGTCCTGTCCTCGGCGGGCATCGGCCTTGCCGCCGCGGGCTCGGGGAGGCTGTGGTACCTCGTTCACGTCGCGAGCTCGTATCTGCTGTGCGCTCTTGTCGTCGTCCACCTTGCCATGCACTGGATTGCCGTCGCGAGCGTCTTCAAGGTCCCGTACAACCCGGCTCGCCGCAAGGCCATCGGGGCTGCGGTGAACACGGTCGCGGTCGTCGGCGTCGTCGCCTTGGGCGCGACGGGCTTCGGCGCTGCGGGAGACGCGCTCGCGTCGGCTGGGTCCCAGGCTTCGAATGGCAACGGATCTGGCAACGGCTCGGGCAATGGTTCGGGCTCGGGCAGCGGCACTGGCGACGGCTCGGGGACGGGGGAGCAGCGCCGCCGTGGCCACGGGGTCTCCTCGCAGGGATCGGGCCTGGGGACTTCTGGGGGCAGCTCCAGCACGAACGGCGGGTCCGGCTCGTTTCTCGATTCGGGCACAGGATCGTCCTCGGACTCTGGCTCTTCCGGCAGCGCCTCGGGCACCTGCCCGCTGTGCCACAAGAACTGCCCGCTCAGCGCTCCCCAGTGCAATCGTCCCTACGAGGCGGGACTCATCTAGCCGAACCCGCGATGGCGGAAGCGTTTCCTCGCGCGCTGCAATCGCTCCAGCATCCCCTCAAACAAGAAGGGCAGCCCGGTGGTCCCGGACTGCCCTTTCGCGTGCTCTCAAGTCCCCACGAGCATGATGCTCGGGTGCCGTGAGTCTGGTGCGCTACTCGTCGAGCGCGGCCAGCTCCTCTTTGAGCGCGGCGATCTTGAGCTCGGCGGCATGCTGCTGCTTTGCCGCCTTCTCCTCGATCTCTGCGATGGCGCGGGGGATGCGCTCGCGGTAGTACTCCTTGTCGATAGCCCAGGGGCCGTTTGCGGGCGGCCATGCGGGGTCTGCCATGCGGGCGGGGCGCACCTCGTTGACCGCGGGGTTCTCGCGCCCGTCGCGGATCTGCGGGCAATCGAAGCTTTCCTGGACCTCGTCAGGCGCGTAGTGGTACTGCCCGAAGATCTTGCGGTAGCGCTTGACGTGCTTGTGGACGGGCATGGTGCCCTCGGCGCATTTCTTCGTGTACTCCATCTGCCAACGCTGCATGGCGGTGCCGCACTTCAGGATGGAGTTGCGCAGCGCGAACCTCGTCGCGCCGCTTTGGGTGCCGTAGTACTTCCAGTGGCACAGAAAGCGCGTCTTGCCGCCCTCGAGCGGGACGAAGTACCAGCCCCAGATGAAGTTCATGTCGTCGCAGTCGCCGCCGGCGATGGCGTAGGCGCCGCGGGCGCGCGGCGGGTGCTTCATATCGGAAAACGACATGATGTACTTGTCGGCGACGACGTCGGTCGCCTCGCTGCCCATGCCGGAACGGTCCCAGTCCATGAAGTCGCCCGGCATGAACGAGTCGGGCATCTGCCATTCCTCGCACAGCTCGTAGCGGTTGAAGATGGACATGCGCCCCAAGAAGCGCTCGAGCACTTCGGACGACAGCGAGCCGCTCTTCGTGCCGCCCCACTGGTAGATCCACGGGTACACGTCCTCGACCGGCTTGTCGATGGTGATGGCCGCCGTCACGGTCTCGATCTTGCTCTGGTCGAAGCGGTCCATGAGCTCGTCGCCGGGGTAGGTGAGCGCGCACTCCTCGGGCGTCGCGTAGCACTTCTTGCCCCAGAGGTAGAAGCAGTGGACGCCGATCAGCATGCAGATCGCCAGTACGATGATGACGAGCAAGATGATGCCGATGACCGTT
>JBJEHP010000185.1:0-2212 GCA_051876145.1 Coriobacteriales bacterium
GTCGAGGCCACGACCGAGCGCGCGTGCGGCGTCTACGCAAACGCGTCCATCGTGAGCACGGTCAACGCGGAGTCGCGCATCGACTTCCTCTACGTCGACCATGCCAACAAGAAGGGCAACGAACTTCCGGCGCATCTCGTCTCGCGCGTCATCATGCCGACGAGCGCTCTTGCCAACCTTTCCGAGACCTTGAACGAGCACATTGCCAAGCACCTCGAGAAGAGCATGAACTGAGGGTACGGCTGAACTCGGGGGAAGCGACGCCCGCGCAATCGTGCGCGCCGTACCTGCTTGGATACAACTTGTCACGCGAGAAAGAGCACCATGTCTGAAACACCCAACTACAAGCACACGATGAACCTGCCCAAGACCAGCTTCAAGATGAAGGCGGGGCTGCCGCAGCACGAGCCCGAGCGCCTCAAGAAGTGGGGCGAGATGGACCTCTACCACGAGGTCCTGAAGAAGAACGAGGGCCACGAGACCTACGTCTTGCACGACGGCCCGCCATACGCCAACGGCCCCATCCACATCGGGCACGCGCTCAACAAGGTCCTGAAGGACATCATCGTCAAGTACAAGTCCATGCAGGGCTACTACGCGCCGTACGTCCCCGGCTGGGACTGCCATGGTCTGCCCATCGAGAACAAGGTCGAAGAGCAGCTCGGCAAGGAGAAGATGGCCAAGATCGACACGCCCACCTTCCGCAAGATCTGCCGCGACTACGCCACCAAGCAGCTCGACGGACAGCGCAAGGGCTTCATGCGCCTCGGCGTGACGGGCGAGTGGTTCGACCCGTATCTGACCTACCTCCCCGAGTACGAGGCGGGCAACATCGAGGTCTTCAAGAAGATGTACCTCGCGGGCGCGATCTACCGCGGCCGCAAGCCGATCCACTGGTGCTCGCACTGCCACACGGCGCTCGCCGAGGCCGAAATCGAATACTCCGACGAGGTCAGCCCCGCGATCTTCGTCCGCTTCGAGCTGACGACGACCCCCGAGGGCCTCGAGGCATACGAGGGCTCCATCGACGTCGCGATCTGGACCACCACTCCGTGGACCCTGCCGGCGGACGAGGCGGTCATCCTGCACCCCGAGGCAGACTACGTCGCCGTCATGCACGACGGGCGCCCCACGATCTTTGCCGAGGCGCTGGCCGAGAAGTGCTGCGCCAAGTTCGGCTGGGACTACGAGCTCGTACGCGACGCGTCCGGCGAGGTCTGGAAGCGCACGGGCGAGCGGCTCGCCGGCAACGTGTACAAGCAGCCGATCTTCGGCGACCAGGGCGAGACCGGCCAGTTCATCTACGCCGACTACGTCACGCTCGAAGATGGCACCGGCATCGTCCACTCCGCGCCCGGCCATGGCGTCGACGACTACAATGCCGGCCTGAAATTCGGCGTGCCGCTGGTCATGCCCGTCGACGACAACGGCTGCTTCTACCAAGGCGATGCCATCGGGACCGGCGGCCCCTGGGGCGGCATGGAGGTCAACGAGGCCAACCCGCACATCATCGAGTGGCTGCGCGAGCGCGGCATGCTGCTGCTGCACGAGGACATCAGCCACAGTTACCCGCACTGCTGGCGCTGCAAGCAGCCGGTCATCTTCCGCGCCACCACGCAGTGGTTCGTCTCCATGGACAAGACGTCGCTGCGCCAGCGCGCGCTCGACCAGATCGAGACCCGCGTGCAGTGGATCCCCGAGTGGGCATCGCACCGCATCGGCTCCATGGTCGAGGAGCGTCCCGACTGGTGCATCAGCCGCCAGCGCTACTGGGGCGTTCCCATCCCCGTCTTCAAGTGCAAGGAATGCGGCGAGACCGTGGCCACCGAGGAGTCCTTCGACGCCGTCATCGAGCTGTTCAAGACGAAGGGCGCCGATGCCTGGTACACCACGAGCCCCAAGGAGTACCTGCCGTCGACGGTCTGCTGCCCCAACTGCGGCAGCCACAACCTCGAGGGCGAGAAAGACGTCCTCGACGTCTGGTGGGAGTCGGGTGTCTCGCACACGAGCGTCTGCGAGGCCCGTCCGTACCTGCGCCGTCCCGCCGACCTGTACCTCGAGGGTTCCGACCAGCACCGCGGCTGGTTCCAGTCCTCGCTCTTGACGAGCGTCGGCGCATATGGCGAGGCGCCGTACAAGGCCGTCATGAGCTGCGGTTTCACCGTCGACGAGAACGGCCGCAAGATGTCGAAGTCCTTCGGCAACGTCATCG
>JBJEHP010000186.1:0-2193 GCA_051876145.1 Coriobacteriales bacterium
GAATTGCATGCAGCAGGGGCTCTCAATGTTTTTATGTCCTGCTCATATCGTCTTTTGCGCGGTGGCCTTGGCACCTTGCGATAAACTCAGACCCATGTTCAGAAACGCCGAGTAATGGGAGAACCATGGCAATCGAAGATCTTCCGCAAACCGTCACCTGGAATCCAACCGCGCCCGCGTGGGTTCCCTCTCAGTTCACCGCCACGGGTGCAGATGGGGGTGCCGCGCACCTCACGCTCATCGACCAGCGCAAGCTGCCCCACGACCTGGAATATCTCGATTGCTTTACGGCCAAGCAGGTATGCGATGCCATCGCTGACCTGGCGGTGCGCGGTGCTCCGGCGCTCGGCGTGTCCGGCGCGTTTGCCGTCGTGCTCTGGGCAAAGAACGAATGGCCCATCGAGTGGGCGCAAAAGGACGCCGCCACCAAGAAGGTCATGCTCGAGCGCGAGGCGTTCATCCCGGCACTCAAGAAGGTCGTGAAGAAGGTCTCGAACGTGCGTCCTACCGCCGTGAACCTCTCGTGGGGCGCCAAGCAGATGCTCGAGTTTGCGCAGGCGGGCTTTGCCGCAAACGCCACCATGACCCAGATCGTCGAAGCAATCGAGCGCCGCGCAATCGAGATTGCCGAAGAGGACAAGCAGATGTCGATTGCCATCGGCGAAAACGGCGCCAAGCTCCTTGCGGAGATATCCAAACAGAAGGGCCGCAAGCTGCGCGTCGAGACGCACTGCAACGCCGGTTCGCTCGCGACGGTGCACCGCGGAACGGCGACGGCGGTGATCTACAAGGCGTTCGAGGAAGGGCTCATCGAGAAGGTCTGGGTCGATGAAACGCGCCCCGTGGATCAAGGCGCGCGCCTCACGGCGTGGGAGATGGGCCGTGCCGGTGTGCCCTACACGCTCATCTGCGACGACATGGCCGGCGCTCTCATGAAGAGGGGCGAGGTCGATGCCGTCATCGTGGGTGCCGACCGCATCTGCGCCAATGGCGACGTTGCCAACAAGATCGGCACGTACCAGCTTGCCGTCCTGGCCCAGTACCATGACGTGCCCTTCTTTGTTGCGGCTCCGCGCACGACGTTCGATTATTCGCTCGATTCGGGAGACCAGATTGAAATCGAGGAGCGCGACCCGCGCGAGGTCCGTGGCGTGTTGAGCAGGGGCTCGTGGGTTGATGTCGCCCCACGCAACGCCGACGTCTTCAATCCGGCGTTCGATGTCACGCCGCATGAGCTGGTTACCAAGATTATCACCGAGGTCGCAGCCGAAGACGAGGCCGCGGCTGACGAAAGCGGCCTCGCGGAGACCGCGTAACGTCGCGTGTCGGATTTCTTTCAGGTGCATTTAAGGTTTCGAGACCATAACCTTAAATGCACCTGTAATTTCCGCAGGCTCTTGAACTGGCCTTGAACTGCGCTTTAGACTGTTTTCCGCAACGCAGAACCTGGCTTTTTCAGGAGCAGTCACCATGAAGGCACGAACCGACACCGGCACACCTACCAGCACTTTCAAACGCATCGGAGCGACCGCATGTGCAGTCGTTTTAGCGGGAAGCCTTGCGGGCGCTGGCATTGCTGCGCCTCTCGCGCAGGCGGCGAGCGCCGAGGGCTCGGCTACTTCCGCCGAGAGTGAGGCGAGTGCAGGCGTGCCCGCAGAAGAGGGAGCGCGGCCCGACCAGGGCGCGCAGCCTGCTGCCGATGCGGACACGACTGCAGAATCGGGCTCTGCCGCCAGCTCGAGTACCTCGCAGGCAGTGCCGCAAGACGATGTGGCGCGCGATGCTCAGCAGGCGGTCCCCAACCAGACGCCTGCCCCGGTTGTAGACGAGGCGGCCGCCGCTCGCGCAAGAGCGGAACTTCCCTCGCTTATGAACAAGCTAGAGAGTGCGTCGAAGGATTACGACCGCGCATACGACGAGTATCAGGCTGCAACGGAAGCCCTCACAAGCACTGAACAAACAATCTCGGCAGATCAGGAGGCGATAGCGCGGGCGCAGAAGACGCTCGATGCGGCCCAGTCCGAGTTGGGGTCTGAGGGAACCGTTACGATTTGGGACATCCTGCGCGGCACGACGAGCGTCGAGAAAGCCGAGACGCACGACTATCTTCTCAACGTCATCATCGAAGACCGCACGAGTTTCATCCAGGAAAAGCAGCAAGAACTCGACGAGAAAAACCAGTCGAATCAGGGG
>JBJEHP010000187.1:0-8177 GCA_051876145.1 Coriobacteriales bacterium
TTCCAGTTCGCATCCGATGACACCGCCCCGAGGGGACAGGCCTACATGTCGGTCAACAACTACGTGAGCCGCGGAGTGTTCGGCTACGTGAGCGGAACGGTGAGCTATCTCAGCCTCAACGTCAAGCACGACCTGACCGTCGAGGTCGGGCGCCCGCGCATGGGGCTTGCCATCTGCCAGCTCGGCGGGAAGGGCAGCGCCAGCAACTGCGCGCTCACCACGAGCGCCGCGTTCAGCATCGAGCAGACGCACGAGGCCGACGACTGGACGGGCGTGAGCTACATGGCCGGTCTCATCGGCAGTATCTCGGATGATGCGCAGGCAGACACCTGCACCGTGACCGTGAGCAAGCCGCTTTCCATCGACGCGAAAAGCGACCTGAAGGACAGCTCGGTCGTCTACATGGGCGCCCTCGTCGGCTACGACGGCTCCAGCAAGGCGCTCTCCAACTGCACGCTCACCGTTGCCCGCGGCACGGCTGCCACGCTTTCCGCCTCGACGTTCAACAGCAGCTACAGCGGCATGGCGTACCTTGGCGGAATCGTGGGTTACAAGGGCTCCGAGAACACCACGTCCGACTCCCGTGATTTCGAGAACAACAAGGTCACGGTGAGCGGCACCCTCAACCTCGAAGCGAATAAGCGCTCGCAGGGAGCTGTGGGCGCTGTCGCGGGCATGCTGCAGCACGTGAGCAACATCTCGGCGAACGATGCGGCATGTGACAGCCTCACCATCGCCGCGAGCGGCGAGAACGGCGCGAGCTTTGCGGGCGGGATTATCGGCAGGGCACTCGATTGCGACACGCTCACGAGCAACTCCCTCACCTCGCGCCAAGCGGACATCTCTGCGACAGGCAGCAGCTCTGCGGCAGCCGGCGGTCTGATTGGCAAATCCTCGAAACTCGACGCCAGCGAATGCAGTGTTGACGTAGCGGGAGGAGGGAGCCTTTCCCTCGCATCGTACGGGAGGAGCTGGGGCAGCGCGGCCACAGGCGGCCTTGTCGGCTCATCTTCGAACGACACGCTCTCGCATCTGCGCCTGGCATCGCAGCAGGGCTCGAAGCTGCAGTTCGAGTCGAAGGTGGACAACCAGGACGCTCAGAAGACAAACTCTGCAGCAGGCGCAATTGGATTCGCGGACGGCTCGGACATCTCGAACTGCTACGTCAACTCGGCGAGCACCTCGTTCGCGCTCAATTCCCGCATCGCCTACGAGCAGCCCTATGACGCGGCGAACGTCGTCGCGGGCTTCCTGGGCGTCAGCGACAACGGCTGCACGGTCGACAGCTGCTTTGCCAGCGGCTCGCTCTCCTCGAGCTCGAACCATGGACTGGCGGGTTTTGCCGGCTACCTGCAGGACACTACGACGCGCGCTTCCTTCTTCGCGGGCACGCTACAGCAGAACGCGGGGAGCTCCGCCTACGGATTCGCATGCGCAAACCACGGCAACGGCACCATCGAGAACTGCTACAGCGCGGCAACCAGCACGGCTAACGGCTTCTACGGATTCATGGACAGGTGGGGAGCAGGCTCGAACAGCAACTGCTACTACCTCAAGGCCCCACGGGAAGACAAAGCCGCCGGAACCGCACTCGACTACGCGACGATGACGGCGCAGTCCAGCGGGATGGCCTCGACGCTCGGGTTTGGCTTCGCGGACGGCAGCCCCTTCCCCACGCACACCACCGACAGCAATGGTGCCTACATCGGCGCCGTCACATATCCGGCAGGCTGAAAACCATGAGAACGTTCTTCGACAGAATCATCCACAGCACGCGAGGCGAGACGCTCGTCGAATCGATCGTGGCCTTCGCCATCATCGTCGTGATCATGCTCGCGTTTGCCGCCTTTGCCACCTTGGGGCAAAACCTCAACCGACAGGCGCAGGACAACGTCAACGACGCGATGGGGACAATGCAGAATACGGGAATCACCGCAACGGTACAGCTCGGCGACACGACCGTTGCAAGCGTGGACGTCAAGCGCACGCAGGACGGATCGGTCTACAGCTACACCGCGCAATAGGCGCGCGTCTAGGCGATCTTGGGGGCGTGTTGCAGGAAGAACCTGCAGGTCTGGCAGTTTTCCTTGCGGGCCACCTTGAAGTCGACGTCGAAGGCGTCGAGCATCTCCATGCCGCTCGCGCGCTCGTACTGGGGATAATCGCATACCATGGTGTTGATGCAAGTGCGGGGGCAGATGCCGCTTGCGTCATGCGGGCAGTTCGCCGCCATCATTCCCCTGCAACCGAGCTCTTCCCAACAACGCATGCGAGCGACCTTCCTCCTCAGTTTTCGTTCGATGCGAGAACTTTAGCACGAGTGCCTTCCCCACCGTGCACGGGAATCGTGGCACTGCCACAGAAGGGGCACAATGTGCGTGAGAGTTGTGGCACTGCCACGCTTTTGCCGCAAGGCGCACGAGAATCGTGGCACTGCCACACATGCGCCGCAGAGAACGCTATGAAAGCATGAGGGGAAAGCGGGTGAAAGAAAGGGCATCTGGCGGAGAGATGGGGATTCGAACCCTAGATAGGAGTTATGTTACCTATACTCGCTTAGCAGGCGAGCGCCTTCAGCCAACTCGGCCATCTCTCCGCTGCTAGATGCAGATAAGGATTCTAGCAGAACAACTGCCCGCTGTGCACCGCACACGCGGGAACTTATTCTTTTTCTTTCGTGCCGTATACTGTCACCTACGTGTGCGGAGGGGAGAATCGTGGTTCACGACAACGGCCGAGCGGTCGGGATACTGTTTGCCGTCTTGCAGGCAGTCATGTACTCGACCATGGGCATTTTTGGCAAGCTGCTCAACGGGATGGGTTTCGACAGCTCGCAGGTCATGGTCTTGCGATTCGTTTCCACCAGCGTGCTACTTGGCCTGTTCATGATCGTCTGGCACAAGGAAAAACTCGTCACGTTCAGCAAATCGGTGCTGTTCCAGGCGCTGTTCTTCTTTCTGAGCGCATGGTTTTACTTCCTCACCGTCGAGTACCTTGCCTCTGCCGGCATGACGACGGTCATCTTCTATCTCTTCCCTGCCGTCGTCGCGATCGTGAACGTGGCGCTGTTCGGCGAGAAGTTCTCGTGGTCGACGGCATTGGCACTTGCCCTGGCCATCGGCGGCACCGTCTGCGTATCGGGCGCCCTCATCCCGGGTGCCGTCACGCTCAATGCCTCAGGCATCTGCTTTGGCATCCTCTCGTGCGTGTCGTTTGCCATCTACACGATTCTCATCCAGCGCAACAAGCACCCCGAGGGAACCTTCACCGTCACGTTTACCATCGTGCTGCTGGGCACGCTCGCCTCGCTCGTCGTGTTCGCGCCCTCGCTGCCCTCGCTCGTCTCCGCCTCGACCTGGCAGGCATGGGCCCTGGGCGCCGCCATGGCGCTCCTCAACACGATTGCTCCCATCGTCCTCTACATCGTCGCCATCAAGCGCATCGGCGGAACGATGGCCTCTCTCATCAGCATCAGCGAGACGCCATTCTCGTTGTTCTTCGCGTTTTTGATTTTGGGAGAAACGCTGACGCCCTGGCAGGCGGTGGGTGCGCTCCTTATCGTCGAGGGCATCGTCCTCGTGACGGCGCAGCCGCTGATCAAGCGCCGTAAAGGGTAGACGCTTAGGAGCCCGGGCGTCTAGCCGAGCGGGTTGCCGGGATGGCGGGCCGCCTTGAGCTGCCCCCATGCGATGCGCTTTTTGCCCTGGTCGTCCAAGCATTCTGCGAAGCCCGGAACGGCGACGAGCGTGTAGCCGCCTCCCGCCTGAAGCGGCTTTCCCGGTTGCAAGCCGCCCGATTCCGCGCCGAACGCAGCGCGCAGCGCATCGATTGCCGCATCGTCGATCGCGACGACCGACCAGGGGTCTGCCTCCAGAATAAGCGAGGCGAGGCCGCCGTGCTGGGCAGCCTCACCTATAGTGAGCACCGAGCAGCCCGACTCGTGACCGAGTGCGGTCGCTGCCGATTGGAGCGCATTGATAACGGCCTGGTCCACCGGATGGCCCGTCAGGACCATCATCGTCGCATCGAGCGCCCCGTACATGTTGCAGTCCGCTCGCTCTAGACGGCGGTGACGGTGACGCCGTTGTCCTTGTCGTCGCGGTCGATCGCGTCTTGCGCCTCGTCGAGAAGCGCACGCACGTCGTCGAGCGCAGACTGAATCTCTTGGAGCTTCTTTGCCGAACGCTCCATGCTGCCGCCATCGGCCAGATGGTACATGCGGTGCGTCCAGCGGCGCGTCAGGGCAATCGTCTCGTCGATCTGGGTAACCGTGTCTTTGAGCTGCTGGGTATTAACGCCATTCGCGCACATGCTGTCTCCTCTTCACGATGTTCACACGGCCTGAACAGCCGTAACACTAATCCTTCAGTCGTAACAACGTGATAGTAACACCATCTCTTGCACCCCACGTTACAATCCCGCAAAAGGGCAGCAGGCTCGATGAGGGCAAGCTCGAAAAAAGTTTTCGATTATCTTCGAATATGCGTTGACGGGATTCGAGACAGTGTTATTATATTCGAGCTGTGTTAAGCGGCATTACCTCAGCTGGATAGAGGGACTGACTACGAATCAGTACGTCGGGGGTTCGAATCCCTCATGCCGCACCAGTCAAAATCGAAAGGCCACCTTCGGGTGGCCTTTTTCTTTGTTGCAAATGCTACCTGCTAATGCAAAAAGCCCGCAGCAAGGCGTGTACCCCGCTGCGGGCCTTTTGCAATTTGCGCGCGGTGCCTCGCTTAGAACTTGTCCGCCAGCGCCGCTGCCTGCGCGCAGCCGTCCGTCTTGGCGATGTCGCCGATGGCATCTACACCGGGCACGAGGACGTTTCCGACCATGTCCCACTTGCAGAGCTTCGCACCGCGCTCGATGGGCTTGACCGCGCCGTCGAACACCGTCATGTCGCTTTCCTGGCAGCAGGAGATGAGTGCCACTTTCTTGCCCTTGAAGTCCTTGCCGCCCACAAAGAACGAGAAGATGTTGTCGATGATGCACTTCGTCTGGCCAGGGATGCTGTACCAATAGATCGGGAACGAGAAGACCCAGCCATCTGCCTCGAGCAGGTCGTCGGCGATCTTGTTGAAGTCGTCGTCGAAACTGCAGGCTTTGCCCGTCTTGAAGCAGGTCATGCAGCCGTGGCACCCGTTCAGGTTCATCTTGGTCGCGTTGAATTCCTTGACCTCGTGCCCCTTGGCACGAGCTGCCTCAATAAAAGCATCGGCCATGGTGTTGGAGTTGCCGCCCTTGCGGTCGCTCCCCTTGATAACGACAATCTTGCTCATCGCATTCCCCTTCCAAATTGAACGTGCGTAACGTTCATTGTAGAACTCGGGCACGCCGTTCGGAATGAATTACTCTTCGGATTCCGTGCGCCCTATCACCGTCGCGCCGCATAAGAGAAGGCATGCGAATCTACGGCCTGATGTAGCACACGGGTTTGTTGGAAATCGTCGTGCCGCCCTGACCGATCAGAATCTTCTCGAGCGTGCCGTCGACGGGAGCGGTGATGAACTTCGACTCGTCCCCCGCCTCCATGCTTGCGATGGATTCCCCTTCGTGGACGCGATCGCCCTCGGATTTGAGCCAGTAGACATGGCGCATCCCCTGCATAACGACAACCGGAACAGTCTTCGAATCGCTCATCATGCTCACCCCAAGTCACGTAGTTTTGAGCCCAGAACTGCTCTGACTCTAATTATAGTCGCCATAAATAGAGGGTGAACGCGATATATAGATGAACGTATCTTCTCGTTCCGTTTTACATAGACGTCTCACAGCACGGGAACGCAGGTTTTCTCATACCCCACGCCCGCCTCGACGTCCATGATGTCTACGCGGATGCCGTACGCCTCGCGCATATTCTCGTCAGTGAGGATCTCGTCGGCCGTGCCGTAAAGGTAGCGACTGTGCGGCAAGATGAGCACGCCCGTGCCTTCGCACATGAACAAGTGGTTGGGATTGTGCGTCGTCATGACGACGCCGAGGCCCCGATCGCGTGCGAGCTCTTTAGCCAGCCGAACAAGCGAGACCTGGTTGCCAAAGTCCAGGTTCGAAGTCGGCTCGTCCATGAAGAGGTACTCGGGTTGCTGGGCAAGCGCGCGGGCAATGAGGACCATCTGGCGCTCTCCGCCGGAAAGCTCCGTGTACACGCGACCCGCGAGCTTGCCAATCCCGAGCTCATCCAGCACCTCTTCGACGATTTCGTAGTCGGCAGCACCCGGACGTGAGAACATGCCAACGTGCGAGGAGCGCCCCACGGCGACGACATCGCGCACGCAGAACGCGAACGGCGCCTGATGCGCCTGAGGCACATAGGCGACTTTGCGCGCAAAGTCGCGGCGAGGCATCTTCAGGGCGTCTTCGCCATCGAGGGTGACGCTGCCGCCCAATATCGGCTGCAACCCCAGGATACTCTTGAACAGCGTCGTCTTCCCGACGCCGTTGGGACCGAGCAGGCACACCACACTGCCCGGGACAATGTCGACGTTGAAATGCTCGAGCACGCGCTTCGCACCATAGCCGACCGAAGCATCGCGCACGTTCATGCACGGCACAATCTCCGATGCCTCGCCTGCGGGACCTTTCACAGCCAGTCCTTCCTCCCCTTGAACAGCACCCACAAAAACAGCGGGGCGCCGATAATCGCGGTCACGACCGAAAGCGGCAACTCGGTGGGACAGGCGCGGGCGCAGATGTCGACGAGCACCATGAAAGCGGCTCCGCCGATCATCGCATTGGGGAGCAGCGATTGGTAATCCGGCCCGGAGAGGAGCCTGACCATATGCGGAATGATGAGCCCAACCCACCCGACGACACCACAGTAGCTGACGCTCGCCGAGGTCAGAAGCGTGGCGCAGCAGACGATGATGCCGCGCACACGCTTGACGTTGACGCCCATCGATGACGCCTCCTCATCCCCAAACGAAAGCGCGTCGATGCGCCAGCGCACGCACAGCAGCGGGATGGAGCCGGCGCAGAAGATGAGAAGCAGCGCGGCAATCGACTGCGGAGACGAGGTCCGGGCAAAGCTCCCCATGATCCAGTACGTGATCTCGGGGAGCTGCGTGTCCGAGTCGGCCAGATACGTCAGCAGAGAGACGAATGCCGAGAACAGCGAGGACATGACGACGCCGCATAGAATCATGACGATGATGGTGCCGTTTCCCCTGCCGATGCTCTTGGATGCTACGACGACCAGAAATACCGTCAGCAAACCGAAGGCAAAGGCCAGCCCCTGGGTGGCGATCGAGCCGAGCCCGAAGAAGATCGCGATGACGGCACCAAGCGAGGCGCCGTTCGAAACGCCGAGGATATCGGGAGCTACCAGGGGATTCTTTAATATCCCCTGGTAGGATGCCCCCGATGCAGAAAGCGCCGCCCCGACGAGCATAGCCAAGGCGATGCGCGGCAGGCGCACCTGGAACAGCAGCGACTGGGAAAGCTGTCCTTTCGCATCGAGCGTGCCGGTGACAGTTCCCCACAACACAGAGAACACCTCGGGTAGGGGCATCGCATAATGCCCAACGCCCAGCGACAGCAGCACCGATGCGACAAGCACGACAATCAGGGCCGCCCGCACCACGCGGCCACGCGATCGAGTCGAGACGTTCATTGGTTCAGACCTGCCCCGCAGATTAGCGCGTCACAGCGCTGGATTGTCCCGCGAGAATCCCCTCGACGGCTGCATCGTCCAGATCGTAGCTGTAATACTCCTTGAAGAAGTCCTTGACGGCGGTCTTTGCGTCATAGCTTCCAGCAAGGTCGGGATAAACCTGCGACACGAGCCACATCGGCGCCAAAGCGCCCTCTCCAGACCGGACAATCCACAGATACGCTCCCTGCGGAGAGACGAGCACGTGCTTGTTCGCGATTGCCGTGACCTTTGAAAGCGCTGGATTGCTCATGAGCGCCTCTTTGCCTTCTTGCGAGTTGGTGATGATCCATTCGGGGTTCATCTGCGCGATGCTCTCGGCGTCGATGGCAATTCCTTGGGCGCCGCCGCTGCCCTTGTTGCTAGAGCCCTGTCCGTTGTTGCCCGAGCCCTGGTTGTTATTGTCACCAGAAGATTTCTGCAGGTCAGCAGCAACGTTCGTGAGCCCTGCCGCCTCAAAGTACTCGTTCATGATGTCGCTCGAGTTGACCGTCGTGAAGCTCCCCGAGTTGTACATCGCCTCGAGGAT
>JBJEHP010000188.1:0-2188 GCA_051876145.1 Coriobacteriales bacterium
CTTCCTGCGTTCGAGCGGCTTGGGATGATATTTTTCCAATCCGCAGAGCACACCCGCCTTGTCGAGCAGAGTGAGGTAGTGCGCGAGCGTCGTCGTGTTGCCCGCATCCTGAAGCTGCCCAAGCATCTTGGTATAGGAGAGTTCCTGCCCTGAGAAGCGCGCCCCCAGCTCGAAGAGAGCTCGCATGAGCGCCGGCTTGCGGACGTTTTCCTGCTCGAGAACGTCGCTGGATATCGTGGGCTCGATGATGGAGTCCCGCATGTACGCACGCCAGCGTCTCTCGTCGCCGGCAAGCCGCGCAGCGCCCGGAAAGCCCCCGAAAAACAGGAAGTCGTCGAGCGAGAAGTCAAACGCCTCGCGACACTCCGCCAGGCTCCAATGCGTGGAGCGTAGGACTTCGAAACGTCCCTTCAAAGAGTCTTCGAGCCCCTTGCGCAACAGCAGGCTCGACGAGCCGGAGAGCACGACCTTTAGGGAGCGCCTTTCGCGCTGGTCGGCATCCCAGAGCCCCTTTACGACGTTGGGCCAACCGGGCACCTTCTGCACCTCGTCCAGTACGAGAATCGCCGGTTTTCGCGAATCGCGCTGCAGATTGCGCGCCTGCTGCCACTCGGTGCGGAGCCAATCCGCATTGGGAGAGAGGACGTCGTCAGCACTCGCGGAATGGGCGGGGCTGTCCACCTGGTCGAGAGCCTGGGCAATAGCGGTCGACTTTCCGGTCTGGCGAGGGCCAGCCACGACCTGCATGAGGGGGTTGTCCTCCTCTTGCATCCTCGCAGCTATGACTCCGACGATTTTGCGCTGGAACATGAGACTTCGCCTCCGTGTCTGCAAATCCTATTGAGTAATTTTACTCAGTATACTGAGTGAAATCACTCAATACACTGAGTAAATCTACTCAATAGGAATCCGCACGGGGGTCGCCTCGCAGGCGAGCGCTAATCCTCAACCCCCGGATACGGCGTCGTCGGGACACGCCCCTTGTTTGCCTGATACGCCTTCCAAATGTCCGGGTGCTCCTTCTTGAGCTGCGTAAACGCCTTCGATACGGACGTCCGGTCGCGGTTCATCACGTCCGCAATCTGCTGCTGCGTCAAAAACACGCCCGCCCCCACAAGCATCTGGACCAGGTGGCGCACGCCAAAATGCAGGTAGTTCGACCGGAACAATGCGGTCGTCTGGCAAAGATCTCTCATCAGCGCGGTCATATTCCGGTAGACTGCGTGCCTAAACTCTTCGTCCGCATCGCACAGCTCGCGGATCACGTGATGGCTGAACGTCGCAACCCAGGTGTCTGCAAGGTAGTGGTAGTTGACGTACATGAGCGAGGAGACCAGCTCTTCGTACTTGAACGTAATGTCCAGGTTGAGCAGACGGCCCGGCAGCCCAAGGTACAAGACGGGGAGCTCGCTCTCGTGATCGAGGGATGTCTGCCCCAGATCCGTCGTCGTCACGAGCGCTCCATCGAGGATGAGCATGCACGACTGATTGACATCGTCGAGCATCTGCATCGAATGCGCTTTGAAGAGCCGGCGCCTGCACTTGGCGCAGAGCTTCTGACGTGACTCGTCGGGAAGCGTCGAGCAAAAGTTGTTCCGAGAGCAATCCATGGCCATCCCCTACCGTGAATTTGGCTACATCGTCATGTCGAATCTGCAACATGATACCGCTCGATTGCCCACCTTGCCTTTCTATTCACCAGCGTAAATTCGAATACGTCATTTCAGGTCAACCGACTGCAGAGAGGGGAATAGAAATGACTCAGGCAGCTGAAACGTCAGAAGGCCGCTGGATCGCGGCGCCGTGTTGGCACAACTGCGGCGGACGGTGCTCGGTCAAGGTCCTGGTGAAAGACGGACGCGTGATCCGCTCCAAGACGGACGACACGCATCCCGACACCTGGGAGCACCCGCAGGCACGCGCCTGCGCGCTGGGACATGCCATGCGCCAGCAAATCTACGGCGAGGATCGTCTCAAGTACCCCATGAAGCGCAAGCATTGGGAGCCGCATACCGGCGGCGACAAGAGCCTGCGCGGCGTTGACGAGTGGGTGCGCATCTCGTGGGACGAGGCGTTCGACATCATCGCCGACGAGATTTCGTACGCACGCAAGACGTACGCCAACCGCTCCATCTTCTTCAACAACATGGTCAACCTCGAGAACTACTGGGGCGGCATGCTCGCGGCA
>JBJEHP010000189.1:0-8106 GCA_051876145.1 Coriobacteriales bacterium
TACGACCTGTCGAAACGGGGCAAGACGCCCACCTATCTCTACCTGTACCAGTGCATACGAGACGACATCATGAGCGGCGTCATCGCCCCCGAGGAAAAGATTCCCTCGAAGCGCGCGCTCGCCACGCACCTGGGCACGAGCGTGATCACCGTCGAGAACGCGTACAACCTGCTGCTCGTCGAAGGCTATGTGCGCTCGAGAGAGCGCGTGGGGTTCTTTGCCGAGGACCTCGGCACACGGGCGCAGGTGCGCCACCGCAGGCAGCGCGTTATCGCACTGGGAGCCGACGAGCACGTCTACTTTGCGGACTTCTCCTCGAACAAGGTGCAGACCGCCCTCTACCCTTCATCGTCGATGGCAAAGCTCACGCGCGAGATGCTCTCGCTGAACGACCCCAACCTGCTGAGGACGGTCCCCTTCAATGGGATACCCCTCGTGCGCCATGCGATCTCCGAGCACCTCGCACGCTACCGCGGCATGGACGTCGACCCCGACCAGATCATAGTCGGCAGCGGCATCGAGTACCTGTACAGCCGCCTCATGGAACTCTTCGACGAGCGCACCGTGCTCGGGCTCGAAGACCCCGGCAACCACAAGTTTTCGCGCATCGCCGCACGCAACCGCATACGCAGCGAGTTCATTCCCATCGACAGCGACGGCGTGCAACTCGACCGCCTCGCGCAAAGCGGCGTGAGCCTCATGCACGTCTCCCCCGCCAACTCGTTTCCGCTCGGGTCGGTCATGCCCATCAGGAGGAGGCTCGACCTGCTCTCATGGCTCGAGCAAGACGGCAGCCGGTACTTGATCGAAGACGACTTCGACTCGGAGCTGAACTCGTACGGCAACCCGACGACGCCGATTTTCGCAGCTGACCCCGGGGAGCGGACGATCTACCTCAACTCGTTTTCGAAAACGCTCGTCCCCTCGCTGCGCATCTCGTACATGGTGCTGCCGCCCGCGCTCATCGAGCGCTACCTCGAGACGATGACGTTCTACTCGTGCACCGTCTCGGGCTCAGACCAGCACGTGCTCGCCCGCTTCATCCAAGACGGCTACTTCGAGCGGCATCTGAATCATCTGAACACCGTATTCAAGCACGAGCGCGCGCAGGTCGTGCACGAGATGCACGAGACGGGGCTCGACGAGCTGGGCTCGGTGTTCGTCCCGCCTGCGGGAACGCATGTGATCGTGCGCCTTTACGATGCGGGCGCATCACGCGCGCAGCTCAAACGCCGCGCCGAGAAGCTCGATATTCGCTTTGCATTCGTGGCGGACTACGCCTCCGAGCCGACAGACGAGATGCACCGCGAGCTCGTGGTGAACTACGCGTCTGTGCCTCCCGAGCGCTTGCACGAGGGGCTGCTGCGGCTCAAGAGCTGCATCGCGCCCGATGCGTAGGGAAAAGCGTGCGCCCGTAACGCGCGGGCGGGCGTCGGTTCGCGTTACGAGAGTTGCTCGAGAAGCGCCCGCGCCACGGCAGCACCCGACTGGGGGTTCTGCCCCGTGATCAGGCGGCCGTCGACCTCGACGTGCTCACGGAAGGGAAGCGCCTTCTTGAAGGTGGCACCCGCTTGCCTTGCCTTCTCTTCGTTGCTGAAGGGGACCTTGCCCTTCTTGCCGCTCAGCAGCTCTTCCTTGTCGGTGAAGCCCGTGATGGTCTTGCCGGCGATCAGGCGCGAGCCGTCGGACATCCCGATGTTGAAGAGCCCCGCGACGCCATGGCAAACCGAGGTCACGTACCCGCCCGCCTCGTAGATCGCGCGCGCGGCGCTCTGCAGGTCGGCGCATCCGGGGAAATCCCACATGACGCCGTGACCGCCCGCGAAGTAGATGGCAACGTATGCGGCAGGGTCGACGTCGGCAGCGGGCAGCGACTGCTCGAGGGCGCGCGTCGCGAAGTCTTCGGATTCGTAGAGGGCGCGGTCGCTCTCCTTCACGAACTTCTCTTCCATGCTGCGGGGGTCGATGGGAACGGCGCCACCGCGCGGGCTCGTGTAGTCGACCTGGTAGCCGGCCTGCGTGACCGCATCGACGAACTCAGTCGCCTCGGCAAGCCACAGGCCCGTGGGCTCGCCGTCGGCTTCGAAACGATCCACATTCGTGAGTGCCACGAGCATCTTCTTCATGTTGTTCTCCTCAAAGGCGCGTACGCGTGTCGGCGTGCGCACCATCGCGCGCTGCTTGATGATAATGAATCGGATTCTCACGCGGACGCCCGTGTGGGCACAAGGGCGGGCGCCAATCTGAAACGCACTCGTAAGAGTGGCTGCACGTGCCGGCATACAGCCACTAGAATACGAAGCGACAGCATACTGCAGAAGGCGCGCCCCGCCTGAGAGGCGCACGCGCCTGCGAAGGAGACGCCATGACCGCACGCACCGTTTTGCTCGTCCGCCATGCAAAAGCCAAGTCGAGAGACGAAGGCCTCGACGATCTGCAGCGCCCGCTCACCAAAGCCGGCCGTAAGGCGCTGGAGGCGACGCTTATGCCCGTCGCGAAGCTCGCGAAGGAGCTCGTGCGCGATGCGGCAGCAGACGCGCCAGAGGGCGTCGCTGCCGCTACCGTGTGGTCGAGCGAGGCCGTGCGTGCGTGCCAGACCGCCGAGCAGGTGGCCAAAAGGCTGCTGAAAGGCGCCGAGCCGGAAGTGCACGCGTGCCTGACCGAGCAGGCCCTCGAACGCTTTGCCGCAGACCTGGACGCGAGCGATGCCCCGCTGGTCATCGCCGTCGGTCACAACCCCTTCTTGGAGCGCGCCCTGGCGGAGCTGACCGGCTGCCAGCTGGCGCTGGGAGTCGGGTCAGTCGCCGCGGTGCAGCTCTCCGCGGCCGAGCAGAGCTGGTCTCGGCAGCTCAGGAGCTCTACCGGCATCGCCGTCGCGCCCGAGAACCGCGCGCGCCTGCTGTGGGTGGTAGAGGGCAACCCCGCCCGCCCCTTCAAGGTCGCCCTGTCCGTGGAGGAAACAGTTGCCAAGGCGGAAAAGACAGTCGAGGAGAGGCTACGGTGCTTCCTCGATGACCCCGACGACGTCGAGAAGCTGCACAAGCTGCGCGTCTCCATCCGCACGCTCAGGAGTCTGCTGGGGTTCCTCGAGCCCTTCCTCGACAAGAAACAGGCCAAGGGGCTGCAACGCGAGCTGCGCGGAATCGTCTTGCAGACCTCCGACCTGCGCGAGTACGACGTGCTGCTCGAGCAGGTCGAAACGCTCGACACCGATGCCGGCGAGCTGTATAGCGCGATTTGCGAGCTGCGCGGGCAGGAACGAGACGCGGTGCTCGAGGCACTTTCCGGCAAGGAGACCGCACGGGCACTTGCCGCCGTGCGCAAGGGGGCGGAGCACTTGAAGTGGAAGGAGCGCATCGAGCGCGCGGGACTTGCGCCCGAGCGTCTCACCGCGCGTTTCGACGAGCTTGCAGACGGCGTCACCGCAGGGCTGGCGACACTCGACTACGCCGACGAGGAGGCGGTCCACGCGCTGCGCAAGGACGCCAAGCGGGTGCGCTACGTTGCCGAGAACTTCGGTGCGCTCATGTCGCCTTCGGTCGCAGAGCGCGCACACGAGATGACCGCGGTGCAGGACCGCCTTGGGGCGCTGTGCGATGCGCGCGTGAACGTCCAGCTCATCTGCGGTTTTCCCACGGCAGGGCTCTCTCCCGAAGCGCATCGGGGGCTCGGCTCGCTCCTCGAGCAGAACATGTCCTTCCTCGATTCTGCCCTCTGACTGCCCTGTCCCTCCGCGCAAAACTGACACGATACCCACGGCCCCTCGTGCCAAAGTGAACCGATACCCACGGCCCCTCGGACCACATATGACTGGAGACTGCATGAAGACGATTACCCTGGGAACAACCGGCATTGTCACACCGCAAAACGGATTTGGGGCGCTGCCGATTCAGCGCATCTCGGATGACGAAGCCGTCTCGCTCCTGCGCCAGGCTTGGCGCGGCGGCATGACCTTCTTCGACACCGCACGCGCCTACTCCGACAGCGAGCACAAGCTCGGCCTGGCCTTTGGGGACTGGGGCCGCACGGACCCGGAGCTGCCGCGCCGCGAGGACATCTTCATCGCGTCGAAAACCGGTGCCACCACGCCCGACGCCTTCTGGACCGACCTCGAGACCTCGCTTTCGAATCTGCGCACCGAGTACCTCGACATCTACCAGTTCCACAACCCCGACACCGTCTTCGAGCCCGGCGACGGCACCGGCATGTACGAGTGCATGCTCGCCGCAAAGGAGCAGGGCAAGATCCTCCACATCGGCATCACGGCGCACAAGATCGCAAACGCGGAGAGGGCGGTCGCCTCGGGGCTCTACGAGACGCTCCAATATCCCTTCAACTACCTCGCGATAGATCGCGAAGTCGAGCTCGTGCGCGCGGCGGAGGCGGCGAACATGGGCTTCATCGGGATGAAGGGAATGTCGGGAGGACTCATCACCTGCGCTCGCGCGGCGATGGCCTGGGATGCGCAGTTCGACAACGTCGTGCCCATCTGGGGAATCCAGCGCCAAAGCGAGCTCGACGAGTGGCTGTCGTTCATGGACGCCCCAGTCGGCCAGGGCACGCCCCGCCTCGACGATGAGATGCGCGCCTTCATCGACAAGGAGCGAGACGAGCTCAAAGGCGATTTCTGCCGTAGCTGCGGGTATTGCATGCCCTGCCCGCAGGGGATACAGATCTTCCAGTGCGCGCGCATGTCGCAGCTCCTGCGCCGCATGCCCTCGAAGAACTGGCTGACGCCGTACTGGCAGGAGGAGATGGCCCGCATCACGACTTGCACCAACTGCCGCCAGTGCGCGTCGAAGTGCCCCTACGACCTGGACACACCCGAGCTGCTCAAGCTCAACTACGCCGATTACCAGCGCGTCCTCTCGGGCGAAGTGTCCGTCGAATAGCTACGCGCGGGGGTCGCGGGGGTCGCGGGGGTCCTCGGCGTCTTGCGCCTTCATGCGCTCGCGCGTCTCGTCGGCAATGTCCTGCAACGTCACCGAGGCGAGCTGCGCTTCCATCGCCCGATCCGCCTCGTCGAGCTTTCCGCCGAGAACAGCGTGCACGTTTCGCCCGATCGGGCACTGGATGTTCGGGTGTTCGTGGAAGCGGAACAGCTCGCCTTCGTCTTCGACGGCGCGAAACACGTCGAGAAGCGTGATGTCTTTTGGCGCCTTCGCAAGCGTCGCTCCCCCAACACCTGGCTCGACGTGCACGAGGCCGGCGGATTTGAGCATCCCGAGCACGTTGCGCACGACGACGGGGTTGACGCCAACGCTGTCTGCCAGCAGGTTCGAGGTGAACTTGCGCTCATCGCCCAGCACGGCAAGGCAGAGCAGGATATGCGAAGCCACTGGCAGCCTGGTCGAGAACTTCACAAGCGCAGACCTCCTCCCCGAATCGCGTCGTTGCAAGCGTAACTTGCGGCACTCGTACTGTCATGGACTACAGGATAGAGGGGAAACGAGCGAGAGCGTGCAACGGATGCGTAACAGAGTCGCGGATGAGCACGCAGCGGCAGAAAGTGAACCGATACCCACGGCCCCTCGTGCCACGTGCATTCAAAGTGTCCTTGCCCCCAGATGGATTATGCCCTCTCTTGCTGGAAGCATCTGCAGACAACTGATGAGCAACGTTCAGAGCGCTCTTTCTTCGTGTCTCGAGCCCCTCGTCGCCCTCCATCGGCAGTAATTATCGGCTGCCTTATTGCGATATGCCAATCCTGCTGGTTCCATCCAAAAGGTGAGAGTCGCCCTAAAAGCATTATCGAGGTGAACGATGCTTAACGAACTTTCCAACAACGACCTATTCTGCAATTACTACAAGGAATGGATTTCCGTATACAAGGAGAACGCAGTAAGGCAAGTGACGCTAAACAAGTACCACCTTGCGCTTGCCTGGATAGAGAGACACGCGCCAGATATGAAGCTGTCAGATCTTGACCGAATCTCATACCAGAAAATCCTTAACGAGTACGCAATAGATCACGAACGTCAGACAACGATGGACTTTCACCATTTGCTGAAGGGCGCCGTACTCGATGCAGTCGATGATGGTCTCGTTCCGAGAGACCCAACGAGGAAGGCGATTGTTAAGGGGAAACCACCACGGCCCAAGAAAAACCGCTACCTTAACCAGTTCGAACTTCATCGACTGCTCGCCAGCCTTAATCTTGGGTCAGAAATCAGCTGGGAATGGTTCATCCTTCTAGTCGCAAAGACCGGCTTGCGGTTTTCCGAGGCGTTAGCGATAACCCCCTCCGACTTCGACTTCACGAGGCAGACGCTGTCCGTGAACAAGACGTGGGACTACAAGAACGGAGGAGGTTTCGTGCCAACAAAGAACAGATCTTCCGTGAGGAAGGTCCAGATTGACTGGCAGTTGATAGTGCAGTTCTCAGTTCTGGTGAAGGATCTACCAAAGGAAAGCCCCGTGTTTGTCGGGGAGAATGAGAAGGTTTACAACTCAACGGCCAATAATACCCTCGCCAGATTATGCAAGAAAGCAGAAGTGCCGGTAATCACGATACATGGGCTGCGGCACACGCACGCCTCCCTGCTTCTCTTCGCAGGGGTATCGATAGCGAGCGTCGCGAAAAGGCTCGGCCACGCCAGTATGAACACCACAGAGAAAACCTATCTTCATATCATCCAAGAATTGGAAAACAAAGACGTAGATCTGGTGATGCGCTCTCTCACTAGCCTCGTCTGATTATCAGCGTAAGTCTACAGGGCGGCTCTCGCTGATGAAGGGTGATGAGGTTGTCGAGGTGCGAGAAGAAGGAGCCAACCATCACTTGCTCTGCTTTATCAATCGGCGCAACGAATGCTGTATCGCCCAAAATTCCTGTGTTGATTGATGCCATTGTTAGACCAACAGCTCGTTCAATGATTGAATTGCGTACTTGGTCCGTGCTGAGTCCGTAGTGCATGAAGGTAGAGTCGATGCTTCCGTCAGGACGGACACGAAGAACACGACCAGAGAATAGCCAGCCTACCTGTGCATCCTTCACCTCTGCATTTAAGTCAACGGAGCCTACGCGAGAGAAAACGATGTCGTGTCTCAACAGCTGATATTGACCAAGACGGGCCAGATCTTCATCACTAACTTGTGGTATTCCATCGCCAGTTGAGGGCAGGTCGCCGTTCTTAAAATGCTCGGTAGTCACGATCGGTGTGCCATGAGCAACATAGTCCTCAGCATGCAGCGTGGACCCAAAGGGACCGGTCTTGATGCCGAACTCTCCCAGCTTACGCTGTTCCCAAGGTTCAGTGAATCCGGCGAAGCGAATAGCCGGAACATTGCCGCTCATCGAGCCTCACCTCCTAGAAGGTCCATGAGCTCATGAATTCCGGCCATGTCAGAGTCGTTGCCCGTAAGCTGCCCGAGCATCTGAGCCAGATTACTCTCCTCCGTGCGAATTTGTTCATCTACCTCTGCGAACGTCGTCTCGTACTTCTTGGTGAGGCTCCTGATCCTGTCAACGAGGCCGTCAATTTCGACACGAGAAAGGGCGGCGACTCCATCCTTGATGGGACGATTCCACTTGGCATCCAGAAGCTCGCATGCCCGTTGGTCGGAAAGCCCTTCGATGGTGCTCTTTGTGCTTGCCTCTAGCCTAGCCGAGAGACTTTTCTGCTCCTTCTTCGCAGTCTTCTGTTCATCGAGCAGGGATCGAGCCTTCTCGACCTGGTCGGCGAGCTCGTCCTGGTCGCCATCAGAGCGCAGGTCCTTAACCGCCTTCCTCAGCTTGGAGGCTACAAAGGCGTCGCCCGCGTCGTTGAGCGCCTCTCCAAGAGCAGCCTTTTCGTCCTCCGTGAGCCCCTCAACAATCTCGGAGAGCTCTCCGTCGATTGCCGTAATACGATCACTGACGGCGTCGAGAGCGTATAGGTCGTCGGCAAGCAGGTCGTGCTGGACCAGTTCGAATGGCAATACGCGCCCGCGCCAGCCATCCTGCACCTCGACCTCTTTTCCACTCTTTTTCTTGGTCACCATGTTGGGGTCGACTTTCCTTACGGCATCAAAACCCTCGGTTTGGATAACCTCGAGGTCGGCCTCGATGTCCTGCCAAGAGTCGTCGAGCACCTGGAAGGCGTCATAGGAGTCCACCAACGCCTC
>JBJEHP010000190.1:0-2168 GCA_051876145.1 Coriobacteriales bacterium
CCTGAGTTTGCCACTTGGCGATGTGGTCACTGTCTGACAGCAATTGGACGTAATGCGCGGGTCTGAGCGAGCGGCGCGTTTTTCTTTTGTTTTTCTTCCCCAACCCCTTGCGCCCCACTGCGATTTTTGATACAATATATGTGTGATTGCAACCTTGCAAGGAGCCTGTCATGCACATTGAGAAATTTACCGTCTGCGGTCGTGCCTACCTTCGCCTCGTCAAGTCAAGGCGAAGGCTGACAAGAAATGGAAAGCCCATCTCGGGCAAGGAACTGGTCCTTGGACTGGGGCCGCTCTCGAAGCACGACGACGGCAAGCCCGACTACCTGGGGCGGCTTCGCGCCTCGTTCCGCGCGGGCAAGCCGCTCATCAGGGAACTCGAGCCGTTCGTCGGCGAGGCGCCGAAGGCCCGAATCCTCGTCCCGTTCGAGCCGGGCGACGCGAGATGCCTCGGCGAGCCCAGGCGCATGGCGGCGACGATCCTCGACCCGGTCTTCAGTGCGCTCGGTCTCGACGAGTTCTTCACGAGCGTCAAGTTCTCGTCGAAGATCCAATACGACCTGACGGGGATCGTCCGACTCCTCGTGTACGGGCGGTTGCTCGATCCCGCGTCGAAAAGCGCGACAATGGAGCAGAACGGCAGATACTACCGCCCGCTCGTCTCCAGCACGAACGACGACAACGTCTACGACGCGCTCGACGTCATCCAGAAGAACGCGCAGAAGATCATCCGGCGCATGAACGCCCGCGTGACGCGGGGCACGGGGCGCAGCTCGAAGGTCGTGTTCTACGACGTGACGAATTTCTTCTTCGAGACTCCGCATCCAGACCACGACGTGCTTGACGACGCGGGCAACTGCCTCGAGAAGGGCCTGCGCAAGATGGGCGTGAGCAAGGAGAACCGCAAGCAGCCCGTCGTCCAGCTCGGGCTCTTCCTCGACGACGACGGCATCCCGATCTCGTTCGGCATGTTCCCCGGCAACACGCTCGACCACCACACGCTCAGGCCCGCGATGAAGGAGACGGTCGACGCGCTCGGGCTGAAGCGCTTCGTCCTCGTCGCGGACCGCGGCATGCACTCGGGGACGAACATGTGCCACGTCACCGACGCGGGCAACGGCTACATTGTCTCGAAGAGTCTCAGGAAGAGCGCGAAAGAGGAGATCGACTGGGCGATCTCGGCGGAAGGCTATGACTTTTCGGACGAGACATTCCGCTGCAAGTCCCGCGTGGTTACGCGGACGGTCAGACTCGCGGAAAAGGACGAGGACGGAAACGAGAAGACGGTTTTGCGCAAGTTCAGGGAAAAGGTCGTCGTCTACTGGAGCAGGGCCTTCTGCGAACGCGAACGCCACGAGAACGCGTCCTTCCTTTCGTTCGTGGAGAAGCTCAAGGCGAATCCGGGCGGATTCCGGATCACGGCGGCGCAGAGCCAGAGCCTGCGGAGATTCCTCGGGAAGGACGTCCTCGACAGGAAGACCGGGAACGTCCTTGACGGGACGAGGCTCGCGGCGATGATCGACGACGAGAAGCTTTCCGCGTTCAACGCGCTCTTCGGCTACTACCAGATCGTCACGTCCGAACTCGAAATGCCGGATCGCGAGATCATCGACAGGTACCACGGCCTGACGCAGATCGAGGACCAGTTCCGCGAGATGAAGTCGACGCTCGAGACCAGGCCGATTTACGTGCGGACGCGCGAACACGTCGAGGCGCACCTCATGATCTGCTTCATCGCGCTGACGATGATGCGTCTCATCCAGCGCAAGACGCGGCAGTCGCTCGGACCGGACTTCGGCAAAGGCCTCAACTGGACCTACGGCCTGCCGGGGGCAAGACTCTCGAACGCCTTGCGCGAGTGGCAGGTGACTGAGCTGCCGGGCGACTACTACCAGATGCTGAACGCCTCGAATGACGACATTATGACGCTATTCAAGGCGTTCGGAATCAACATTTCCGCCAAAATCTACACGAAAGGGGACATTCGCAGACTGAAGTCAACCGTCAACCCGTTCTGAATGTAGTCACTAAAAATTATGGCGCCCACAAGCGGAAAACGCATGCGGGCTTGGCTCTCAACGTGATTTTCGAATTTTCAAGTGGCAAACTCGGGTTATATCACACTTCGCCGCGCCTAGGCGAAGAGGGCCAGGTACAGGCCCCAGTTG
>JBJEHP010000191.1:0-8075 GCA_051876145.1 Coriobacteriales bacterium
CAGCTCGAAGAAGTCGATGTTTTTCAGGCCGTACATGAGCGAGAGCACCATGACCGTGAGCACTACAGTCCCCAGTCCGTCGATGGGCTTGACCTCGTCTTCTTTGGTGTTGGGAATCTTGAACAGGCCCGCGACCAGGATGAACAGGCAGATCGGGATGTTCACGTAGAAGATGAACTGCCAGTTGGTCGAGCCGGCGACGTCCAGGATGAAGCTCCCCGCCGTCGAGCCGAGTATCGAGGCAACGCCGTAGATGCCGCCGACCAGGCCAAGCGCCATGCCGCGCTTCTCGGGCGGGAATGCGGTGCCGAACTCCGCCGTGGCGACCGGCATGATGCCACCGCCGCCGATGGCCTGGATGGCGCGGCTCGCGATGAGCATCTCGAAGCTGCCGACATCCTGCGAAAGCCCGCAGAGCAGCGAGCCGACGCCGAACAGTAGCACGCACAGCAGGTAGATGTACTTGCGGCCGTGGCGGTCGGCGAGCTTGCCCATCACGGGGATGCTCGCCGCGTACGCCAGCGTGTAGATGGTCATGAGCCACACGCCGAGCTCGTCGGGAACCGACAGCGTGTTCTGGATGACGGTGCGCGCCGGGTTGACGATGTTCATGTCGATGGCGCCCATGAAGATACCGAGCAGGTACACGATGGCGACGACGACGTAGCCCTTCGACGACGCACGGGTCGCGGAATCGGCGGGCTGGCCAGGATCGGGCACCGGCTCGCCAGCAGACGTTGCGGGCTCGGGAGCAGTGGCCTCGACCGGGGCAAGCTCGGCGGTATCTGTGGGGTTCTCCTTCTTGCGATGGCGCATCATGCTGCTAGTTCTCCGATTCGAGGGAAAGATTTTCTGCAATGGTCCTGAGCGAGGTCTGTAGCTGCTCGATCTCGTCTTGGGAAAGGCCCGAGAACATCCGGGCGCTGATGACGTCGTATTCCCGCTTCATCTTGTCGAAGACGCGGGTTGCCTTGTCCGTTGCCACGACGAGCTTCTCGCGCTTGTTCTCCGGGTTGACTGTGCGCTCGACGTAGCCTTTGCCCTCGAGCTTGGCGACGGTCTTTGCCACCGCCCCCTTGTCGATGTCGAGATAGCGCGCGATGCGCTCCTGGCTAAAATCCCCGTGCGCGATCAGGCACATGAGCACCTGCTGCTCGGGAAAGCCGATGCCCTCGTCCGCGAGCGCATGCTCGGCATGCACGCGCATCTTGCGCATGATGATGGAAATGTCCCGCATGATCATTGTGTGCGACCTTTATTGTTGTCGTTGCAACTGTTGTCACGACACTATAGTTCTGCGTATGAGATGGCGCAAGGTTTCATTCGCCTGCGCCCGGCGAAACGCCCTCACGCTACACGTCGTCTACTCCCCGCTCGCGCCCTTCTTGCGCAGCTGCCGGACGACGACGTCTGCAGCCAGGGCAACCAGCGCGAGCACGGCGACGAGCGCTGCCCACTCGCGCATGCCCCAGTGGCGGCTCGCGAAAGAGCCGGCATCAGCCGCCTCGTCGGGGTTGTAGTCCGTGCGCTCGCAGTGCACGAGCAGCCGGTGGTCGTTTACGCCGTAGGGCGTGCAGGTCACGAGGGTGAGCAGGTCCTGCCCGGGCTCGATGCCCAGCGAATCCACCTCGTCGGGCCACACCACCTCAGAGCCAGTGACCCGGTAGGCATACGTATCGCCCATCGTGTGCAGCAGCACCAAGTCGCCCGGCACCAGCTGGCGGATGTCGTCGAACATGCGCAGATTGCTCATGCCCGAATGCGCCGTGAGCACGCAGAGGGCCGACGCCCCGCCCACCGGCAGGCTCGTGTTCTGCAGATGTCCCACACCCGCCATGAGCGCGGCATCGGACGTGCCATGGTAGATGGGCATGTTCACGTTGATGGAGGGGATGTCGATCCAGCTCATCATGGAGTCGCGCTCGAAGCTGAGCTGTTCGTCGTAGGGCACGATCTGTGAGGGGTCGATTGCGGGCATGATACCCGCAAGCTCGTCGTTGTAGGCGTGCGCCTCGTCGAGGTACCACTGCTTCTCGTCGGCGGGCAGGGAGTCCACCTGCGCCGTGACCTCGGAGATGGTGGTGCCCACGCCCGTGGACGAGACGAAGTCGGCAACCCAGGGCCAGATCATCAGCCCGATGCCGCACGCGATCAGGGCAGCCGCAATCAGACGATCCGCCCACCGGGGCAGCCGCCGCCGTTTGCTCGTGTTTGTGCTGCTGTGCTTGCCGGGCATGTTGCTTCCCATGACACAGGGGTCCCGCGACTATCGCGAACGCTCCCCCGCCCTCTTGCGATGCACCGCCAGCGCGATGAGCGCAGCTGCGGCAAGCAAGGCGAGCACGCCGAGCGGCGCCGTGTCGCCCGTCTTGGGAAGCGCGGATGCGGCCGCGTCCAGGGGCCCTGCGGGGCTGTCGAGCACCGAGACCGTCGCCTGTCCCGCGTCGGCATCAAAGGTATCGGCACGCAGGGGGTCAGCCGCCTTCAGCGAGACCTGCACCTGCGCGTGCACGATATGGTCGGGATCGAGCGTCACCGAAAGCTCGATCGTCCTCGTCCCGCCGAATGCCGCGTAACCCTCGGGCGCGGAGACCTCCTCGACAAGATAGCTGCCAGAATCGACGCCCGAGGCGCGCACGAGTCCATCCGCATCGGTGGTCACCGTCGCGTCCTCCCCCGTCCACGTGCCGTCCTGGGTCAGGTGACGCCCCTGGCCATCGGTCACGCGCAAGACGGCGCCCTGAAGGGGCGTCTCGTCTTCAGAAGAGCGCTTGACGAGCTGCAAGCTCCAGGTATAGGCGACCGCATCGGCAGGCTCGGTCTGCGCGAACGCATCGGAATACGGCGAGCTCGGATAGCGCAGCACGACCTCGTCCGGGTTGCCCTTTGCAACGCCCTGCGCAGCAGAAGCCGTGAGCGGGGCATCGTAGACCACGCACACGCGCGCACCGGATTCGAGCGCGCCGTTCCGCTTTGCCAGCGAGGCGACGAGGTCGTTTACCGTGACATCGAAGGTGGCACCTGCATCGGAGGGCGTGTAGCTCGTGGAGTACTCGTCTGCATCGAGCTCAGCCCACGTGGAGTCCCCATCCGGAGCATCTCCCTGCGTCCAGAACGCCTGGGTCGCATCTACGGCATCCGACGCGCCAACGATGCTCGACGTCGCATCCCCCGCTGCCAGATACACATGGACATCCGAAGGCTGCCCGATGCCAGGGGCGAGTGTGTCATGGAAGCTCATGCCATACGACGAGTAGCCGGCGATCCCCGCAGGGACGGTCGCCTCGAGGCGCCAAAGGAGGCTGTCGCCCACCGTGGCATCGGCTTGTTTGTGCCAGGCATCGGACGAGTTCTCGAGCACGTGTTTGTCGACCGTCGGGGCGGCGCCCTTTCCGGCGGCCCATGCCTGCGGCAGCACTGCGAGGGCAACTGTCACGACGGCCGCGACAGCGCACAGGAGCACGGCAGCGAGAAAACGCGTCTTTTTACGTTTCAGAATCCCCGTCATCGTTCATCACCTTGTCCCTCGGAATGCTTGCCGGTCGGGGCAAAGCGCAGTTTTCGTGTTGCAATCCAGATTGCCGCGGCAGCGAGCAGCGCCAGCCCTATAAGGAGCATCGGCCCGATACCGCCCATGCCCGAAAGGGGCAGCACAATGCGAGCATTGGTGAACGATGTCTCGGAGGTCTTGCCGTACTCGATCGTGCCCGTGGCGTTTTCGGACGTAGTCGTGTAGCCATCGACGGCAGCCTCGGTCACCTCATAGCTGATCCCCGCGGGAAGCCCCGTCGCCGTGGCGGTCTCGCCGTCTCCCAGCTTGCAGGTTGCGACGCCATCGGTAAAGGTCATGCCCCCGTACGTGCCGTTGAGCGAGGCGCCGTCGCCAGAAAGCGTGACGGTGAAGTCGAACTTCTTCTGGTCACCGGTTATATCGCCCGTGACGTGCTTCGTGACGGCAAGGTCACCCGTCTTGAACGTGTTCGTGAAGGCGGCGGTGGCGGTGCCGCCATTGGGGATGTCTCCGGTATCGCCCGTCTTCGAGGCGTCGTAGTGCGAGTTCTCCGCCTCGGTGACGGTGTAGCTGACGCCTGCAGGCAGGTGCTCCGCCGTGGCGCTCTTGCCGTCTTTCAAGGTGACAGTTGCCACGCCGTTGGTAAAGGTCATACCGCCATAGCTGCCGTTGACGCCCGTGTTGCCCAGCGTGACCGTGAAGGTGAACTCGGCTTGCGAGTTCGCCTCCCCCACCACCGACTTGGACACGGTGAGATTGCCGTCTGCTGCCGGAGCCAGCGCGAGCTTGGCCGACACGGGCTTCTGCTTGATGACGGCGCCGATCATGTGCTGGAAGTTCTTGCCGTCGGAGGCGGTGAAGGTCTCGGGGTTGGGCGAGTACTGGCGGTACTCCTGGAGCCAGGTGAGCGTGTCGGATGCCGTAACGCTCATGTCGGTGGACGTGGGTTTGTCCGTCGATGCCAAGAAGAACTTCGTGCCGGCAGACACCGTCGTGAGCGGAGTCCCATCGGGCTCGTGTGCCGAGACGCCCGAGGGAAGCGTGAGCGTGTACGTGCCGTGGTAGTTCTGACCCTCGCCCACCGTGAGCGTGCCCGTCTTCCAAACTCCGTACTCGGGGTCGTAGACGAACTGGCCATCGCAAGAAATCTTCACGTTGTTCGCATCGGGCTCGGCGCGCAGGACCTTTTCGGCAGAAGCGTTTTTAAGCAGCTTGACGGCGAGCGCCTTCTGCGTGACCTCACCGCTTTTCGAGGTGAGCGAGTTGTACTCGACGCCGTAGTCGCCGAGCACGGCCCAGATGGCGTACTGGGTAGCCTCGTAGGCCTGGGCCTCGGTCACCGCATTTTCATCGGAATGGGTCATGTCGTAGACCTTGAGCGGCGTTTCGTTATACGAAGGCGCATAGGCCATGGCGACCGCAGCCTGATAGAAGGGCGTCGCGCGAATCTCGGCCGAGGTGTGGCCGGAGGGCGTCGAAGCACCGGTGCTGTAGTACCTTGTGCGTTCGTCTTGTACAAACTTGGTGAGCTTGGCGAGGTTGGCGGTGTTATCCGGATAATCGCTGTAGGAGAACACCGTATCCCCGATGGAATCGGGGAAGTCGGACCTGATCCAGCTCGGCGGGTTGAGCAGGGCGTTGAAAGCGTCTTCGGAAATGCCCTGTGTCGAATCGACGACCGTGTACATGTTCATGCCGTTGTAGGGGTAGCCGGCATAGAGAATGGCGAGGAGCTTGTTCATGCAGGCTTCGTAGTCGGCCTCGGAGGCGAATTTATCTGCCGTGAGGTAGCCAAGCGAGTAATCGGGAATGGACCCGATGCTGCCTCCCACGTGCGGCCAGTGCGACTGGTTGTTCATGCAGTAGAGGATGATGCGGCCGTTGGCGCTCTCGGCGTCGTTGACATAGTGGATTTCGGTCTTCTCGTCGTACTGGATTTTCACCGTGTCGCCGTCGGCATCGGCACGTGCGCTCAACGGCAACGCGGCAAACACGAGCGAAAGGCACGCGATGAGCGCGATTGCAAGAACGGGAGCACGGCGCAATCGTGATTCGATATTCAAAGCCCCTCCTTGTCTGTACAGGCCATGACAATGTTCCATTGGTCTGACTTGCAAACCTCGGAGCCATTTCCTTGCTAATAGGAATCGTTTCTGATTTTAGCAACGGAAATCGCAGGTGTACAGTTAGTTTTATATTAATAAATATTTACAGAAGCAGATGCTTCGAGACCACTGCTGACATGCGCGAATACGCCGTTTGCCGCGCCAGCAGACGAGCAATCGCATGCACGCTGACACAGAAGAAGACAGGGCATGAAGGTGCCCCGCAAAGTCAGCTCGCGACGAGTTTCCGAGTCGGATGCAAAGCCGCTGCTAGCACCGTCACGCAGACGGCATTTGCGGCAAGACTCGCAGGCGTGGCGAGAACGATTGTCTGAAACGTTGGGCTCGTCGGAAAGACCGCAAACGCCCAGAATATACGCACCCTGCAGACAACCACAGTAGTGACCACGGCAGGCGGCATCGGCACGCCAAGCCCTCTTAGATAGCCGCACAAGGACTCGTATTCCACAACAAAGAGATATGAGGGCACAACCGCGAAAAGCCGGGTATACCCCAGTTCGACGACTTGCGCATCGCCGTTGAACACCGCGAGCGCGTTGCGCCCAAACACGAGCATCACGACAACGAGACACAGGGTGACCGCCATTCCTTCGGCAATGCAGGTGCGCAGGACCTTTTTGCACCGCGTCTGATCGCGGGTCCCACAGGCCCAGCCGGTGAACGTCGAGCACGCCTGGCCAAAAGCGCCGATCAGACTGTATGCCAAGAACTCCACGGACATCGCAGCGCTGGAACCTGCGATCGCCTCTTCCCCGAGGCTGTTGATTGACGCTTGAATGATGGTGTTCGAAAACGCGAAGACTGCACCCTGGATACCTGCCGGAATCCCAATCGCGGCAATCGAACGTACGACATGCGCGTCGACGTGACGACGTCCCCCATTGCCCGCAAGTCCTTCTTTGCGGATATATCGATACAGTATCCCCGCTCCCACCATATAGGAAAGCGCCGTTGCAAGCGCCGCTCCTGCCACACCCACATCGAAGGCGCCGATAAGAAAGGCAGCGAAAATAGCGTTCAGTCCCGTGGATACCGCCAGCGCTCGTAGAGGAAGAGAGGGTCTGCCCACTGCCCTGAGAACCGCCGCTTCCATGTCGTACAACATGATTGCCGGTAGCCCCACGAGGTAGATTCTCAGGAACAGAAGCGCCGCAGGCATGATCTTTTCTGCTCGAATGCGACGTCTCCGCTCGACCCGTCATCGGGCAGAGTACGCATCCCCATCGAAGGAGAGGGCGCCACGCAGACTTTCTATCTCGCATGCCGCGCCGATGCTGCAGAGAGCGTGCAACGCATCCTGCGGCTCTTCGGCAAGTAAACCCACTATTCTGAGACTGCCGCGAATGGCCTACGAGCCAGCGGGTCCTGCCGAGGGCGTCTGGCGACGAAATACGTGTGCTGCTATCGCCCACGTAATCTGGACATCAGGAGGAGGTGACAGCGATGGGCAAGAGGAAGCGCCGGCCGTCAAAGCGCGGTCCCGTCTGGAAGCTGAGCGCCGAAGCGGCGACGATGCTCCGCGCAGCATTCGCCCACCGCTCGATGCGCGCTTGCTCGACGCCGTAACCGAGGCAATAGCGACTATTTCGTGCACAACGGGATAATCGCTGCTAGAATGGCATCCGCGCCTCCGTAGCTCAGGGGATAGAGCACCGCTCTCCTAAAGCGGGTGTCGTACGTTCGAATCGTATCGGGGGCACCAGTAAATGCACAGGCCAGAGGATGTGTTTCCTCTGGCCTGCTTTGCGTATTGGGAATGGAATTTGGCACGATTGCCGCAGCGATGCGCAAAAAGTCGCATCGCGCTCGCCGCTCAGTCGCTGATGGGCACCGTATCGTTGTTGCCCTCGACCACGACGAAGTCATCTGGCGGATAGAGGTAGTCTTCGTCGCTGTCGTCGACGATACGGTACCAGCCCTTCTCTGTGGAAATCACGTCGTACGCCTTGCCGCAGGTCAGTTCAAGAAAGGACGTCGTGAACACCGCGCGCTACGATGACGGCATCGTTGCGACAGGAGTTTTCGACTTGTTTCTCGATTCCTCAAAGCCTTGGCAGGTAGGCACCAGACGAAAGTTGCCTACATAGGCATCCGATTGCCTAAAAGCCGTTCGTCATGTTAGTGGTTATTGAGCGATTTGCGTCCTGACCCCGTTTCGATAAAGAGAAAAACTGCGGAAGGACCAGCACCAGAGCCGCACGAAAAAGATTCACCTCTGCTGATACAGACACGTGTTACAATGTGTTACAGCATCATGTGAATAGCAAGCGAGGGGGTATGGAAATGGCAAGCACGACGATGACCATCCGTATGGACGAGGAAGAAAAGCAGCTTATCTCGGATTACGCGAAGGTCTTCGGCGTCTCCACCTCGGAGTTCATGCGCAAGAGTGCGTTGGAGCGAATCGAGGACGAACTCGATCTGGAGGATTGGAAGCG
>JBJEHP010000192.1:0-2160 GCA_051876145.1 Coriobacteriales bacterium
GAAGTACGGGAAGATGACCTGCGGGTCGGTGAGGTCGTCCATCCACTCGGGCTTCCACTCGAGCGAGACGAAGCCGTCGTAGTTGATGGACAAGAGCGCGCGCATGAAGTCCTCGAGGGGCGCGGTGCCCTCCCCCACCAGGTTGTAGGTGCCGTCGTCGTTCGAGTCGCGCATGTGCACGTGCTTGACGTAGGCGCCCAGGTTCTTGATGGTGATGCCGGCTTTTTCCTTGCAGTCGCGGTACGGGTGGTACACGTCCCACAGCGCCCCGAGGAAATCGCTCGCGTACTCGTCGAGCAGTGCGGTCAGGCGCGCCGTGTCGGCGTAGATGCCGCTCGTCTCGACGAGCAAGATGATGCCCTTCTCCTTGGCATGCGGCAGCGCGGCGGTGATCGTCGCACGCACGGTATCCTCGTCCTCGGTCTGCGCCTTCACGCAAACGTAGGGGCAGGACACGGAGGCCGCGAGGTCGATGAGCTCGCAGACCTGTGCGGCATGCTCGCCCGGCTCGGAGATGTCGAGCGAGGTGTCGATGGCGGGAACAGAGAGCTTCTTGGCGTGCAGGCTGCGGACGGTGGAGCGCACGTTGTAGGTGTCGAGCGGCGCGCCCTTGCCGACGAGCGCGTCGTCAGCGAGCGGGTTGTACAGCTCGATGCCCTGGAAGTCCATCTCGACGGCGAGGTCGACGAGCTGGTCCCAAGAATAGTCGGACCAACCTCGCATGGAAAACGACAGTCTCATTAGTTCTGCTCCTCATAGACGATCTTGTTCAGGGCGTTGACGTAGGCGCGGATGCTCGAGCCGACGATGTCGGTGGAGATGCCGCGGCCGGAATAGACCTTGCCGTTGCTCATGAGCTTGATGACGGCCTCGCCCATGGCCTCCTGGCCCTCGGTAACGGATTGCATCTGCCAGTCGTCCAGCTCGTAGCGCTTGCCGACGATCTGCTCGACGGCGGCAAAGGCCGCATCGATGGGGCCGTCGCCCACGCTCACGGCCTCGACGAGGCCCGAGTCGGTCTTCATGCGCACGGTCGCCGTCGCCTTGATGACGTTGCCGTGGTTGATGACGTAGCGGTCGAGGGTGTAGGTCGGCGGGACCTGCATGGCGGCGGAGGCGACGATGGCGTCGAGCTCGCGGCTGCTGACGCTGTCCTTCTTCGAGGCGATGCGCATGAACGCCTCGTACACGGCGCTCAGGTCCTCGTCGGAGAGCTCGTAGCCAAGCTTGGCGACGTACTGCGAGACGACGTCGATGTCGTCATCGGCGGTGAGCGCGATCTCGGCGTCGTTGGGGCCCGAGGGGCTGCTGAACAGCGAGCTCGTCACCTGGCCGCGCTCGCAGATGCGGGCGATCTGCGTGGTGAGGCGCTTGATGTTGGTCATGTGCACGCCGCACTGCACCTTGATGTCGTCCGCCTTGTCGGCGAGGATCTTCGCGATGTGGGCCGTCGAGGAGATGCCGAGCGGGTACGACGTCGCCTTGACCTCGCCCGCGCCCGCCATGAGCGCGGCGATGGCGCAGGAATCGGCCATGAAGAGCTCGTCGCTGCACGAGACGCCCAGCGTGACGTTGCGCAAGGCAGGCACGTCGTCGATGAGGCCGGCGACGAACTGGCCGAACTCCTCGGGGATCATCGTGCCCGCGGCGTCGACGACGGTGACGGTGGTGGCGCCTGCCTCGATGGTCTTACCGATGACCTCGGTGAGGAAGTCGTGGTCGGCGCGGGTCGCGTCGTCGGCGACGAGCTCGACGTCGTCGGTCAGGCGCTTGCAGGCGGCAACCGCGGAGGTCAGCGCCTCGACCATCGCCTCGCCCTTCTTGTGGTGGATGTACTCCATCTGCGCGGGGCTCACCGCCGCGTGCACCTGCAGGCGCGGACGGCGTGCCTCGGCGAGCGCTGCCCACACGAGCTCGATGTTTTCCTCGTCCATCTCGATGGGCACGCATAGGACGCTGTTCTTGACGATGGAGGCAATCGACTTGATGCGCAGGCTGTCGACCTTCTCTTGCGTGATGCCCTCGATTTCGATGACCGAAGCACCAAGGCGGTCGAGGAGCTTTGCCGTTTCGAGCCTCTCTTTGAAGGTGAGGGAAAGGTCCTTGGATTTGGCAGCTCTGCGCAGGGTCACATCGCTGATGCGCGCTTCGTTCATCGGC
>JBJEHP010000193.1:0-8047 GCA_051876145.1 Coriobacteriales bacterium
CAAAACGCGCCCATCATCAAGCAGATCTACGACCAGATGCTCGAGCCCAAGATCGTCGTCGCGTGCGGCGCGTGCGCATGCGGGGGCGGCGTCTACCAGAGCTGCTACAACGTCATGCACGAGGGAACGCGTGCCGTGATCCCCGTGGACGCCTACGTCCCGGGATGCGCCGTCAAGCCCGAGTCGATCATCGACGCCGTCGTCGCCGGCATCGACCTGCTCGAGGAGAAGGCCAAGAAAATGAAGAAGAACCCGGCGGACAAAGACCGCACCGACGCCGATGCCGGCCATGGCGCGCACGCGTCGGTGGCAAACGTCGACGACGTGCCGGGCGCCGGCTCGGCAGACGTGCGCTAGGGAGGTGCCATGATCCGTTTCGAGAAACCAACGTTTACCAACGTCGACCTGGCTGACGTCACCAAGATCGTCGCCGACTACAAGAGCCGCGGCTACGGCTTCGTCCAGCTGTGCGCGAGCACGCTCGAGGCCTCCTGCGACCTGCTGTACGCCTTCACCGACCCCGAGGCCGCCGAGCCCGGCATGATCGGCATCATCGCCAACGTGCCCGACGGCGTGCACGTGCCCTCCATCACCGAGTGGTACCCGGCCGCCTTCGTGTTCGAGAACGAGACGCACGACCTGTTCGGCATCGACTTCGACGGCATCAACATCGACTTTGGCGGTAACTTCTACACGCTGTCCATGGACTATCCCATGAACCCGCGCGCCGCTATGCAAAAGGAAGCCCAGCACGAGGAGAAGGAGGCGCAAGATGAGTAAGCGCACCGTCGTGCCCTTTGGCCCGCAGCATCCCGTGCTGCCGGAGCCCATCCACCTCGACCTCGTGCTCGAGGACGAGAAGGTCGTCAACGCCATCCCGCGCATCGGCTACATCCACCGCGGCCTCGAGAAGCTCGTCGAGAAGCGCGACTACACGCAGTTCGTCTACGTGGCGGAGCGCATCTGCGGCATCTGCTCGTTCGGGCACTCGCTGGGCTACTCGCAGTGCGTCGAGCAGCTCATGGGCGTCGAGGTCACCGACCGCGCCGAGTACCTGCGTGTCATCTTCCACGAGCTCTCCCGTATGCACAGCCACATGCTGTGGCTCGGCCTGCTCGCGGACGGCTTTGGCTTCGAGGCGCTTTTCATGCACTGCTGGAGGCTGCGCGAGCAGATCCTCGACATCTTCGAGGAGTGCACGGGCGGGCGCGTGATCTTTTCCGCCTGCGACGTCGGCGGCTTCAGGCAGGAAGTCTCCAACGAGACGCTGCGCGGCATCGTCGTCGTGCTCGACCGCATGCGCGACGAGTACCGCACGCTGTACAAGACCCTGCTCGAGGACTCGTCCGTCAAAAACCGCATGGTCGGCGTGGGCTACCTCTCCAAGGAGCAGGCAATCGAGTACTCCATGGTCGGCCCCTTCGGCCGCGCCTCGGGACTCGAGATCGACGAGCGCCTGAGGGGCCTCGGCGCCTACGGCGAGCTCGCCGCCTTCGAGCCCATCGTCTCCACGCAGGGCGATTGCTACGCCCGCTGCGACGTGCGCGCGCAGGAGGTCCTCCAGTCGATGGACATCATCAAGGAGCTCGTCGACAAGATCCCGGACGGCGAGGTCATGGTCCCGGTCAAGGGCAACCCCAAAGACGGCGCGATGGCGATGACCACGGTCGAGCAGCCGCGTGGTCAGGCGTTCTACTACGCCAAGGGCAACGGTAGCAAGTTCCTGCAGCGCATGCGCATCCGCACCCCAACGAGCCAGAACCTCGCTGGTCTGGTGGCCGCACTGTCCGGTTGCGATTTTGCCGATGTGCCGATGGTCGTGCTGACCATCGACCCGTGCATCAGCTGCACAGAGAGGTAGGGGAGATGGGCGTATTCAAACTTGGCGGCATGACGCTTATGAGCCTGTTCAAGAAGGCCCCGACGCGCCGGTACCCCTACGAGAAGCGTGAGGACTTCGCGCGTGCGCGCGGCCGTATCGACATGATCGACATCCACGACTGCATCTTCTGCGGCATGTGCGAGCGCAAGTGCCCGGCCGACTCCATCCAGGTGGACCGTGCCAACTCCAAGTGGACGTACTGGCCGTACAAGTGCGTGGCGTGCGATTCGTGCGTGCGCGCGTGCCCGGTCAACGACATCGAGATGCTTCAGGACCGCGCTCCCATCGCAACCGACATCTCGGTTCCAGTCGTCTACGAGCTCACGGCTGAGGAAAAGGCCGAAAAGAAGCGCAAGGAAGAGGAAAAGAAGGCTAAAATTCTTGCAGCCAAGAAGGCAAAGCAAGAACGCGAAGCCGCGGAAAAGGCCGCTCAGGCACAGGCCGAGTCCGCGTCTGACAAGACTTCCGATTCTGCGAGTGAGTGATTAGCAAACATTGAAGGCATTCGAAGAACAGACCGTTCCAGAGGAAGAGATACTCGACAAGGTATTCACCGCCCCGAACATCATCACCTTCATCAGGCTGCTGATGCTCCCGGCGTTCCTCTGGCTGCTCTTCGGTGCCCGCCAGGAGGTCGCTGCGGTCGTCGTGTACGCGATCGCCGCCTCAACGGATTGGGTCGACGGTCAGGTCGCACGCCGCACCCACCAGGTCTCCAAGCTCGGCAAGCTCCTCGACCCGACGGTCGACAGGCTGCTCATCGCCGTGGGCGTCATCGCTATCTGCATCCTGGGGCGCCTGCCCCTGTGGGTGCTCGTCTATCTCATCGGGCGCGACTGCATCTTGCTCGGCGGCGGCAAGTACATGCTCTCGACGGTCGGCAAAGTGCCTTCGGTCGTCTGGCTCGGAAAGTTCGCGACCGCGTTTCTCATGTTCGGGTTTGCCTTCCTGCTGTTGGGTGCTCCTGCCGTCCCCGGCCTTGGCATCGCCGGCGCCCCCGCATGGCTTCCCGGTTTCGGCCCGGAGCCTTCCTACCTCGGCATCTGGCTCGTATACGCAGGGCTTGTCTGCTCGGTCACGGTGTTCGTGTACTACCTCGTGCGGGCGTACCAGATGATCACTGCATGGAGGCATGACCGCGCGTAACGTTGCAGCCTCGTGACACTTTGCGCGAAACTGCAATTAGACGCGTGTGCCTGCCCGTTTGGTGGTATTCTCCAATGCTACATGTACAGGCTGCTACGGGAGAAGAAAGCACGCGTTGGCAAAGCTCACTAACATAAACAATCCGCTCGGCTCTCATCCGGGGACTCCCCAGAAGAAGGTCCACAAACGCTCTGCGAAAAGCGCAGGTATCAGCCCGAAAAAGCCCGTTCAGCAAAAGGCACAGTCCACGGTCAAGAAGGTTCACGCCAGCTCAAAGCCTTCCTCTGCCCATCCGGCGCCATCCAAGCGCAGCACCGCCCGTACGGCGACCACCATTCGCAAGCCAGTCGAGCGTTCGCGCGTTACTGCCAAGCAGGCGCCTTCGAAGCCCGTGCGCGCTGCCGCGAAAAAGCCAAGCGCAACACCCGCTGCCAAGACGCAACGCAAGCTTCCCACCGGCAAGACCTCCTCGCTTCTGCAGACTTCGACCCGCAGCTCGCATGCTACCGGCGGTAAGGGTGCTCCTGCAGCCGGCCCCAAGCCGCGCACGGAGTCGACGGGGCGCGCATTCGGGGGCTTTTTCGTCAAGCACCTCAAGGTCATGCTCCCTATAACGCTCGTGATCGTGTTCTTCCTGGGCTTCGGGGTGGTCGACCTGTTCGGCTCGTGGGGCAAGATCCACAGGGGCGTTACCGTCGAGGGCGTCGACGTCGGCGGACTCACTATCGACGAGGCGTCGAACAAGCTCAACGAGCAGCTTTCTCCCGTCGTGCAATCGATGAGCATCACCGTGTACAAGAACTCGGACATCGCAAGCAAAGACGGCGTTGACCTCAACGCCGCGGGCAATACGGGCGAGGCCAATGTGGCGTATGCCGACGAGAAGAAGTCCGATAACATCGCCGCCGCCTCGGACATCGACGACGACGGCTCTGCCGACAAGTGGAACGTCAACGCGAACACGATCGGTGCCTACGTCGATGGCAACGCTCTTGCCACGCAGGCGTTTGCCTACGGACGCGAGGGCAACTTCATCGCCGACCGCTTTGTGGCGTATTTCTCGCCCAAGAACTACCAGGCGACCATCTCGTACAACCAGGAGTTCTTCAACAGCCTCGTGAGCGAAATAAACGAGGCGGCTGGTACTGCCACCGTCAACAGCACGTTTGCCATCGACGACGGCAAGGTCTCGCTCGTCTCCGGCAAAGACGGCTATCTTGTCGACGAGACCCCGTTCGTGACCAACATCTCACGCGCCGCGTTCAACACGAGCGCCCCCTACTGCGAGGTGCCCATGCACACGGTGACGCGCAACATCTCCGACGAGACGGCGCAGAAGATCGTCGACCAGGTGTCCGCTGCAATCAAAGACGATGTGACGGTCACGTACCAGTCCGATTCGTGGACGCTCGATTCTGCCGCGCTCGGCAAGCTTGTTGGGCAGACGGTGCTCCAGCCCGGCCAGATCATCGAGTTCTCTGCTGGCAAGCAAAGCGTCACCCAGGGCAATGCGGGCGATTCCAAGTACGACATGTCTACCGGCACGGATCCTTCTGGCTATGCGCTGCAGGCCTATATCGACCAGAGCGCGTTCGACAAGTACCTCGTGAGCGTGCTCGGCGACAAGGCGCGCGGCGGAGCGGTGAGCGCCTCGTTCGACACTTCAGACGGCGAGACGGTCAAGGTCGTCCCGAGCGTGGAGGGCAACGGGCCCGACCGCGCGACGGCCGAGATCTCGCTGCAGAACATCGTCTTCGGGAACGGCAAGCCCATCGTCGCCTCCAAAGACGGCAACGGCAAGACGGTCACGAAGGAGGCCTCGAGCGCTTCGCGCACCATCGAGTTGCAGGACACCGTCATCGAGCCCGACCTCACCACCGACGAGGCAAACGCCATGGGCATTACCGAGCGTCTCGCCACGTGGTCCATTCCGCTGTCGGGCACCACGGCGCGCATCAACAACATCCGACTGCTGTGCAAGATGATCAACAACTCGCTCGTCGCGCCGGGAGACGTCTGGTCGTTCAACCAGACGACGGGGGAGCGCACCGAGGAGAAGGGCTTCGACAAGGCCGCCGTCATCGTCGACGGCAAGCACGAAGACCAGCTCGGCGGCGGCGTGTGTCAGGTTGCCACGTGCATCTACAACGCTGCGTGCTTCTCCGGCCTCGGCATCGAGAACCGCGTCAACCACGACTTCTACATCCCCGCTTACGACGACGAGGGGTTTGCCGACGCGACGGTCTCGTGGGAGTCGCCGGACTTCGCTTTCAAAAACGACATGAGCACCTACGTCCTCATGACCGCAACGGCTTCGGGCGATAACGTCGTCGTCTCGATGTGGGGCACGAAGGACGGTCGCCAGGTCAAATGCGAGCGTGGCGAGTGGCAGCCGGGTGACAAGTACGTCCAGGTTACCGAGAGCACGCCCGACCTGCCTGCCGGCACGACCAAGATCACGCAGACTGGCCAAGACGGGCGCAAGATCGACATCCACTACTACGTGACGAGCGCGAGCGGCGAGGTGCTGCATGACGTGACGTTCCATTCGATCTACTCGGCCCAAAACGAGATTACGTCCGTGGGCACGGGCCCTGCGGCGAGCTGACGTAGCTCGCGCGGAAAATCCGTGCTTTTATCCTGCCGGGCGATTGCCTAGCCCGGCAATGAATGTCAATATTTCCAATTACACGTTGCCGCACGGCGCGTTATCACTATAAGTTTCAAGGTGGGAAATATGGCGTACCAAGACGAGATCACGCACATGGACCATGGCGAGCTCGAGGCGCTCCAGCTGTACCGGCTCAAGAGGACGCTGCGAGAGTGCTACGAGAGGATTCCGTTCTACAAGAAGTCCTTCGACGACGCTGGCTTCGATCCGAGTTCCGTGAAGACCCTCGACGACATCAGGAGGGCGCCGTTCACGCTCAAGCAGGACATGCGCGACGCCTACCCGTATGACCTTTTCGCCACGCCGCTCGACCAGGTCAAGGAAATCCACATGTCCAGCGGCACGACCGGCATTGCCACGGTGAGCGGCTATACCGACCACGACCTCAAGATCTGGGGCGACTGCTTTGCCCGCGGCATCGGCTACGCCGGTGGCAACGAGGGCGACGTCGTCCACATCTGCTACGGCTACGGCCTGTTCACGGGCGGTCTCGGCGCGCACTACGGCGGGCTTGCCTCTGGCACCACCATCATCCCGATGTCCGCTGGCAACACCAAGCGCCAGATCAACATCCTGCGCACCATGGGGTCATCCATCATCTGCTGCACCCCGAGCTACGCCATGCACATCGCCGACACCGCGATCGAGATGGGGCTCGACCCGAAGAAGGACTTCCCCAACCTCAAGGCGGGCATCAACGGCGCCGAGGCCTTCTCCGACCAGTTCCGTGAGAACCTCGAGAACAAGCTCGGCATCAAGGTCTACGACATCTACGGCCTCACCGAGGTTATGGGCCCGGGCGTCGCCATCGAGTGCGCCGAGCAAAACGGCCTGCATATCGCCGAGGACCATTTCTTCGCAGAGATCCTCGACCCCAAGACGCACGAGCCGGTTCCGGACGGGGAGTGGGGCGAGCTCGTCCTGACGACGCTCGACAAGGAGGCGTCTCCCGTCATCCGCTACCGCACGCGTGACATCACGCGCATCATCCCCGGTCAGTGCGCCTGCGGACGCACGCACCGCCGCATCGACCGCCTGCACGGGCGCACCGACGACATGATGATCATCCGCGGCGTCAACGTCTTCCCGAGTCAGATCGAAGACATCTGCGCCGGCTTCGACGAGATCGCCGACTGGTACCAGATCGAGCTCACGCGCGAGCGGGGCCTGGATGTCGCCACCATGAAGGTCGAGATCAACCCCGGCTTCCCGATCGACGAGGTTCGCAGGATCGAAGACCTGCAGCATCGGCTCAAGCGCGCGCTCAAGGCCGAGCTCAACATCAACATCAACATCAAGATCGTCGAGCCGCACACCATCGAGCGTTCCACCGGCAAGGCGGTCCGCATCGTCGACCTGCGCGAATAGGAGGCTGCATCATGATCGACCAGCTTACGGTATTTCTCGAGAACACGCCCGGCAGGCTCACGGCGCTGTGCAAGGCGCTGGGAGACGCCTCCATCAACATGTCGGCGCTGGCGCTTGCCGACACGACCGATTACGGCATCGTCCGCATCATCTGCAACGACCCGGTCAACGCGGCAAAGGTCCTGCAGGCCGAAGGCTTTCGCGCCACGACGACGAAAATCGTCGCCGTCGAGGTGCCCGACGAGCCGGGCGGCCTTGCGAAGATGCTGCATACGCTCGACGAGGCCGAGCTCAACATCGAATACAGCTACTGCTTCCTCGACGGCACGACGGGCAACGCCACGGTTGCTCTGAAAACCGACGAGAAGGCAATTGAGATTCTCGAGGCAGCCGGGTACCGCGTCATCCACCCGGCCGACCTCTACAAGACGGCAAAGTAGGCACCATCATTTACGCTCAGTCACAACCAATCGCACCAAACTCACCTGACGGCGCGAGCGCTCCCATGGGAGGCTTGCGCCACCGCGCGCTTCTTGCGTGTCGCGTGATCCTCGCATGCGCCCTTGCCGCGGCACTTGTGGGAATTGCCCCTTCAAGCGCGCTCGCCTCGATCAACGGCGACGACTACGTCGGCCTCACGGCGGTCAACGACCGCGGCCTCAACATCACCGAGGCACCCGCCATCGACGCCAAGTACGGGATTCTCTGCGACGCCGAGGGCAACGTCTTGTGGTCGCGCTCTGCCGACACGCACTCCGCGATGGCGTCGCTCACCAAGACGATGACCGCCATCGTCGCGCTCGAGAACGCCAACCTCGACGACGTCTTCACCGTCTCCAAGAAGGCGGCGAGCATCGGCGAGTCGACGACGGGGCTCAAAGAGGGCATGCAGGTTCCGCTCGAGACGCTGCTCAACGGCATGCTCGTGCACTCCGGCAACGACTGCGCGATCACCATCGCCGAGGGCGTCGGCGGCGATA
>JBJEHP010000194.1:0-2151 GCA_051876145.1 Coriobacteriales bacterium
GCAGCGGCGGGCGGTTGACGATGGAGCGCGCGATGGAGACGCGCTGCTGCTCGCCGCCAGAGAGCTGGTCGGGCAGCTGGTCCATCTTCTCCTCGAGGCCGACGAGGCGCAGGACCTCGGGGACCTGGGTGTTGATGACATGGCGCGACTTGCCGATGACCTCGAGCGCGAACGCGACGTTCTCGAACGCGGTCTTGCCGGGAAGCAGCTTGAAGTCCTGGAAGACGCAGCCGACGTTGCGGCGCAGGTACGGGATGCGCCAGTTCTTGATGGTGCGGAGGTTCTCGCCTGCGACGATGAGCTCGCCGCTCGTCGGTACGATCTCGCGGTTGAGCATGCGGATGAAGGTCGACTTGCCGGAACCGGAATGGCCGACCAGGAACAGGAACTCGCCCGCGCGCACGTCGAGCGTGAGCCCGTTGAGGGCAGGGCGGTCGGGCTGCGTCGGATAGACCTTCGTGACGTTGCGCAGCGAGATGACCACCGGGCCGAGCTTCTGCTGCACGCCATCTTGCTGGGCAAGATCGGCGTACGAGCCGACGGCCTCGTTTGCCGGCGCCATGTCCGCGATGCTCGGGACGGCCTGCATACGCTGGGATGCGCCGGGGTTGCCCCCACGGCGCTGCTGCTGTTGCTGTTGGACAGGACGCATGCGCTGGGATGCACCCGGATTGCCTCCACGGGCATCTACACGGGGCAGCCGCGCATCCATCTGCTGCGGGTTTCTCTGGTTGGTTCTCGCGCGTTGCGCACCTTGCTGGGGACGGCGCTGGCCTGCTGCAGGCCGCTGCCCTCCTCGAGGTGACGGGCCACCCGAAGAACTGTGGGTGCCGCGCGACGATTTGCCGAATTTTGGCACGTTTTACTCCGATCGTTTATTCGACTGAATCGTACGACATTCTAACGAACATGCTGTTTTAGCCCAAGTTTCGAGCCGAAGCAACACAAAGCGTCCACGCGAGACGGCGCGCCCTGCGATGGGGCACGCCGTCCTCCGTTTGTTATTTCCTGGCAAGGACCGCCTTGACCTTCTCGACGATGCCCGCGGCATCGAGCTTGAACTCCGCGAGCAGCTCGTTGGGGTCGCCGCTCGTGCCGAAGCTGTCGCGCACGCCGACGCGCTCGAGCGGTACCGGGTAGTTCTCGCCGAGGATATCCGCGGCGGCAGAGCCAAGACCGCCCACCGTCGAATGCTCCTCGCAGGTGACGACGCAGCCGGTCTTCTTGACACTGGCGAGCAGCGTCTCCTTGTCGAAGGGCTTGATGGAAAACGCATCGATGACCTCGGCGCTGATGCCCTCGGCCGCAAGAAGCTCCTTTGCCTCGAGCGCCTGGGCCACCTCGACGCCCGCCGCGATGACGGTCACGTCGGTACCCTCGGACAAAACGTAGGACTTGCCGAGTTCGAGCGTGGTCTGCGCGTCGTAGACCTCGGGGACTTTGGCCCTTCCCAGGCGGACGTAGAACGGGCCGGGGGTTGCCGCGGCGATGCGGATCGCCTGCTTTGCGGCCCAGTAATCTGCCGGGACGAGCACGTTCATGCCCGGAAGCCCGCGCATGAGGCTGATGTCCTCGAGCATCTGGTGGCTGCCGCCATCGGGGCCGACGGTGACGCCGGAATGGGTCGGCGCGACCTTGACGTTGAGGTTCGCGTAGCAAACGGTGTTGCGGATCTGGTCGTAGCAGCGCCCCGTGCCGAATGCGGCGAAGCTGCCGGTGAAGGCGACCTTGCCCGCAAGAGAGAGGCCAGCTGCCACGTCGATCATGTTCTGCTCGGCGATGCCGACGTTCACGAGGCGCTCGGGATACGCCTCGCCGAGCTTCTTCGTCGTGGTCGAGCCGGAGAGGTCAGCCTCGACGGCCATGACGTCCACGCCCTCTGCGGCCAGTTCGACGAGGGTCTCGCCATAGCCCGCGCGCGTTGCGATATCACTCATTGCCTATTCCTCTCCTTCGAGCTCTGCGAGTGCCTGGGCGACCTGCTCGGCATTGGGTGCTTTGCCATGCCATCCGGCCTGGTTTTCCATGAACGAGACGCCCTTGCCCTTGACCGTGTGGGCGACGATGCACACCGGGACGCCTTCGATGAGCGTGGCTGCCTTGAGCGCGGTCAGCACGTCGACTCGCTGGGCCGGGCCGATGATGTCGCCC
>JBJEHP010000195.1:0-2147 GCA_051876145.1 Coriobacteriales bacterium
CGGATCGAGCAGTCCAAACCTGTCCTGGGCAACAGCCAGAAACGCCAGGTCGAGATTGGCCCCATCTTCGAGATTCTCGATGAGATTCGCGACATCTTCCCCGAAGAGCTGCGCCAGGCGCGCATCATCGTGCGCGACCGGCAGGGCATGGTCGAGGCAGCCGAAGTCGACGCGAACCGCATCCTCGAGGACGCGGAGCGCCAGGCAGAGCAGATTGCCGGCGAGCAGGAGATCGTCCGCCTCGCCGAGCAGCGCGCGCAGGAGATCGTCGACGACGCCATGGCACGCGAGCGCGAGATGCGCGTCGGTGCCGAGGACTACGCCGACCAGATCTTCGCGAACCTCGAGACCAATCTGGACAATCTGCTTAAGAACGTGACGCGTTGCCGCCAGCGCCTCAACAGCGGGATGACCGATTAGCCCCGCACCTGTTGCTTGACGCCACCGGCAAGTAGTTTTGGAGGTCGAGCAATGAAACCGCTGATTATCGAAGCCTACCCCGAGCTCTCGGAGCTCGGGGCTTTTCGTGTGCTGAAAGGCACGCTCGACGAGACGTCGTACAAGCGTGGCGCGGAGGTCCTGGAGATCCCCGAGGGCATCTCCTACGATCTCACGCTCACCAACACGGGCGAGGGCATCTTGCTCTCGGGCACGGCGAGCTGCACGGCGCAGGCAAGCTGCGCGCGTTGCCTCGCGCCCACGACGCTCGAGGTTTCCGGCGACGTCGAGGGGTACTATTCGCTCGAGCCCGTCGATACGCTCGAGGGCTACGAGCAAGACGAGTTCGACTGCCTGGACGAGGACGGTAAGTTCGACGCCGCAGGTCCCATCGAGGCGGCGCTCGTGTATGCGACCCCGTTCGTCATCTTGTGCAAGGAGGACTGCAAGGGGCTGTGCCCCACATGCGGTGCCGACTTGAACGAGGGGCCGTGCGAGTGCGACAGTTCGGACGACATCGATCCGGACAACCCGTTTGCCGTGCTGAAGAATCTCAAGTTCGACGAGGAATAACCGTGGGCTACAAGACGTACACCTGCCCCGTGGGCAGGGAATGCGGCGGCTGCGAATGGCTGAGCGTTCCCTATGAAATCCAGCTCCGACGCAAGCACGACGGGCTCGTGGCGCTCTACGAGCCGTTCGGCATCTCCGTCGACCCCGTCATCGGGATGGACGAGCCCATCTGCTATCGCGCCAAGATCCAGAGCCCCTTCGTGCGCGGACGCCGCGGCAGACCGCATTTCGGCATGTACGAGCGCCGGTCGCACAACCTGGTCGAGGCGCGCGAGTGCCTCGTCGAATACCCCGAGGGGCGCCGTATCCTCGAGACCATTGCCAACCTTGCCTGGGAGTACCACATCGCGCCCTATAACGAGTTCACGGGCAGGGGGCTGCTGCGCCACGCGGTCATCCGCGTCGGGCACGCCACCGGCGAGGTCATGGTGACGCTCGTCGTCAACCGCAAGGAGTTCCCGCACAAGAAGGCATTCGTCGCCGACCTGCGCGACGAGCATCCCGAGATCGCCACCGTCGTCTTCAACGTCAACACGCGCAGGACCAACGCGGTGCTCGGGCCGCTGTCCATGACGGCGTACGGGCAGGGCTGGATCGAGGACGAGATCTGCGGGTGCACGTTCCGCATCCCCTCGAGTGCGTTCTACCAGACCAATCCCGTGCAGACCGAGGTGCTGTACGACAAGGCCATCGAGCTTGCGCATCTGGGCAAAGACGACGTCGTGCTCGATGCGTACTGCGGCATTGGCACCATCGGCATCATCGCGGCAAAACGCAGCGGATGCGCGCTCGTCGGCATCGAGTCCGTGCACGACGCCGTCGAGATTGCCTACGAGAACGCGCGCATCAACCGCGTGAAAAACGCTGAATTCATCGAGGGCGATGCCGGCGAGGTGCTCGCGAGAAGCGAAGGCACCCCGAGCGTCGTCTTCATGGACCCGCCGCGAGGAGGCTCCTCCGAGCAGTTCCTGCACTGTCTGCTCGAGGCGGCCCCCGAGCGCATCGTCTACATCAGCTGCAATCCCGACACGCAGGTGCGCGACCTGGCGGTACTCAAGGACCGCTACCGGATCAAGCGCGTCGTTCCCGTGGACATGTTCCCGCACACGAAGCATTGTGAAGTCGTCGTTTCGATG
>JBJEHP010000196.1:0-7960 GCA_051876145.1 Coriobacteriales bacterium
TAGCCGACCATGTTGAGAATCTTGAGAAGGCGCGGGATTGCCTTTTCGGGGTTCGAGTGGAGCATTTTGAGGACCGACTTGATACCCAGATCGGTAAGTTCTTCCTTGACCATAATTACACCTCGTCTTCTGTGCGATAGTGCGTAACAGCCAGGGCCGATCATGCCCTGACAACGATTACTATCCTGTAACGGCTCTATTTGCGACTGATGTTATTCCTAAATTCGATAACGCTCAACTTCACAAGTTGTACACATATAATTATGCGCATTAAATTTTTTTATACTAGTCTGCAAAAAGATTAATAATTAGTTACTATGACTAGAGTAAATAGATATGCAGTCTAAATAAATAGACACAAATAATTTGTTTGCCTAGTTTAAGAAGGCACCCATGCCACGCCCGAAATACAAGAAAAACGAGAAAACCGCCGTCGAGAAAATCGAAGACGCGTTCTGGAAGCTCCTCGAAACGACGCGCTATTCCTGCATCACCGTCGCGCAGGTCGTGAAGCTTGCGGGCCTCAACCGCAACAGCTTCTACTACCATTTCGAGAACATGGACGACCTGGCCCACACCGCCGTGACGGACACCATGAGCCCGGCGGCGGTCAGCGTGATGGTCGACGCGATGAACGGCAAGGATGACCTCGCGGTCACGCACACCCCGGAGTTCAAGCAGAGCGTCGAGCGGTTCTGCCTCATCGCCGGCAAGAACAGCAGCTACGGGTTGCGCATGATGCTCACCGACGCGCTTGAGCAGGCATGGTGCAAGATTGCCCACGTCGACCCCGTCAAGTTCACCAAGAAGGACAAGGTAATCGTCAGCTACCTGCTCGGCGGGACCTTGTCGGTGTTCGCGTACTGCGCAGACAACAACATCGAAGTGCCGATGGAAGAGATCTTGCATTCCGGGCTGTCCAAGCGCGTGCACGAGACGCTTCTCGAGATAGCCGCCGAGCAAAACGCCGTCTAGCTCCAGCGACGCGCCCCTGCCCGCTCCCGCGCGCTCCTCCGCGCCCTTCCCCGCGCGAAAAACGTGGCAGTGCCACATCTTTCGCGTAAATCGCACGGGAAACGTGGCAGTGCCATACGTTTGCTGCAGAACGCATGGGATGTGTGGCAGTGCCACTCTTCTCGCGCTTGAGGGGCACGCGGGGCTACTTGAGCAGCGGGGTCAGCTCTCCGTGAGCGAGGACGGTCACCTTGTGGGTCGCGCGCGAGAGCGCCGTGTAGAGACGACGACGCGCGAGCGGCGTATCCGGATAGGACTTGCCCGTCGCATCGGGCACGACAACGTGGTCGAACTCCAGACCCTTGGCAAGCGGCAAATCGAGCAGGATCACGCCCGTCGCCGGAAGCTCCTCGTCCGAATGCAGCACCTTGACCCGCTCGTCGAGGCGGCTCGACAGCCACTTCATGGCCTCCCAGCTGTTGACGACGATGGCCGTGAGCCCGTCTGCCTCCAGTGCCTCGTCGACGACGGCACGCACCGCCTGCAGGTACTCGTCCGTCCCCGCAAACGCCTCGATGCGCGGCTGGATGCCCGGCCGGTGCACCGAGGAGGTCTTGATGCGCTCGTCTTCTTCGAGCAGGCCCGTGAACAGCGCGGTAATCTCCGGCGACGAGCGGTAGCTCGTCATGAGACGGCACTCGTCCACCTTGCCACGCAGCTCCGCGAACACGCGCCTGACGTCGTCGAACGTGGCCGTGCCCTCGTTGATTGCCTGGTGTTGGTCGCCCAGCAGCAAGAAATGCGCGTTGGGGAAATAGCGCGCCAGCACCATGAGCTGCGCCACGGTGTAGTCCTGCACCTCGTCGAGCATGACGTAGCGTGCGTCGCGTTCACACTCGCCTGTGAGCAGCATCTTCAGGTAAATCCACTCGGTCGAGGCAAGCGTCTCCTTGCCGAGCAGCCTCATACCGATGCGGTCGATGCGCACCCAGCTCGACGCGTCAATGTCCTCGTGTGCACCTGCATACATATAGTCGACGTAGGTTTTCGCGCACTCGGCGATCTCTTCGTCGGTCTGCGGGTCCACGTACGAGCCGAAGATCTGAATCTTGGAGTCCACGTCGAGGTCGAGCATGTTCCCCTGCACGCGCGCGTCTTTGACGAGCTGCCCCAGGCGGCTGTCGAGCCGGTCGTGCAGCTCCTCGTTGATGACGGCGAACAGGTGCGGGCTGGGCGGGATGTGGCTGTACTTGCGCAGCAGCGCCTGGAACTGCTGGGCGCGCAGCAGGACGACGTCGCCGCGGCGGATATCGCGAAAGTCGTGCACGTCGAGCGCAAGCGTCTCCATGCCGCGCTCGAGCTTGCGCAGGTTTTCCTCGGGCGTGTCGAGCCCGAGCCCGCGGTCGGCCAGCCCCAAGCGCTCGATGAACCCCTTCCACGTGAAGATCTGCGGGTTGCGCTCTCCCATGTCGGGCAGGACATGGTCGATGTACTTCTCGAACACGGGGTTGGGCGTGAACAGATAGACCTGGTCGGGACGCAGGTTCTCGCGCTCCTGGTAGAACAGGTAGGCGATACGCTGCAGGAGCACCGAGGTCTTGCCGGAGCCGGCGATGCCGTTGACGACGAGCGCGGGCACGTCCTCGTGGCGCACGACCTCGTTTTGCTCCTTTTGGATAGTCGCCGTGATGGCCGTGAGCTTTTCGGAGCGGCGCTTGGACAGCGACTGCAAAAGCAGCGGGTCCTCGATGGCGACGGTGGTATCGAAGTAGGCGTTGAGCTTGTCGCGGGTGAGGTCGAACTGCCGGCGCAGCTCGAGGTCGACCTCGATGGTCTTGCCGTTGGCAACATAGGAGGTGGGGCCGTTGGACTGGTTGTAGTAGGTCTCGGCGACGGGGCTACGCCAGTCCACGATGAAGTGCCGCTGCGACTCGTCTGTGGCACCCGCCGTGCCCAGGTAGACGTCGCGCACGCGCCCAGACTTGAACTTGAGGCGTACCTTGGCAAAGTACGGCTGCTTGAGCAGCAGCTCCACGTGCCGCAGCTCCTCGACGAATATGGAATCGGTGCGGTTGTACACGTCGACGAGCCGGTTCATGGACTCGAGCTCTGCCATGGTCTCGGTATGGACGTCGCTCGACTTGTCGAGCACGAGCTCGTCGCGCATGTCGCTTAGGTCCTTTGCCGCCTCTTCGCGGTTGCGCTCGAGGCGCGAAGACAGCCGCTCGCGCGCAGCCAACAGCTTGGCGTACGCCTCGGACAGGTGCTCTTGCTCTTCTTGGAATACCGGATCCATACGTCCCCTCACAGGAATTGCCCAATCGAAACCACGTGCGCCAACTCGTTCCGTAACCCGGAGGCGTTCGCCCACGGCAGACAAGATAGCGCATCGCGCAGTATGCGGCACGGCTGAGACACCGTTATGACTGGATATGCTCCCGGACGGCTCGCAGCTCCGGGCATGCGCGCCTCGTGCGGGCAAGCGCGCGGCCGCATCGTCGCAGTGCCGACCCGATCGAGGCCTACTTGTCGTCCATATACGCACACAGACGCCGCACGGTATCTGCCGAGAGGGCATGCTCGATGCCGTGCGCCTCTTCGTTCGCGCGCTCTTCGGGCACCTCGAGCTGCTCGATCAAGAAGCGCCTGATGGCGCTGTAGCGTTGGTGCAACTGCTCGCCCTTTTCGCGCCCCTGCTCGGTGAGCACGACGGGGCTGTAGGGCAGGCGCGTGACCATGCCCTCTTCTTCCAGACGAGACAGCGCCTTGTTGACGCTCGGCTTGCTCACGTTCAAGATCTTCGCAACGTCGACAGAGCGGACGGCCCCACGCTCGACATCGAGCTCGTATATGGTTCTCAGGTAGTCTTCTTCGCTGCTCGTGGCCAAGATGCTCCCCTTCCCCTCGAGCCCCGTTGCCAGTCTTTGTCAATAGAGAAAAGTTTAGCGCACGAACTGGCCGGGCTGGGCAGCTTTTTCGAGAAAGGACGCTATCATAGCCACATGAACGAGACTGAACATACCACGCTGGGGGACCTGATCCCCTGGCCCGAAGACCCCGATGCCTGGCCCGACATCGAACCCGAAGAAGCGCTCGAGCTGTTCTACGACTGGACCGTGGAACAGGGCATCGAGCTGTGGCCCCATCAAGAAGACGCGCTCATGGACATGGCCGCCGGCGACCACGTCATCTTGGGCACTCCCACCGGCTCGGGCAAATCGCTCGTCGCCGTGGGCATGTGCTTTTTGGCCGTGTGCACGAACCGCCGCGCCTACTACACCGCGCCCATCAAGGCCCTGGTGAGCGAGAAGTTCTTCTACCTGGTCGGGCTGTTTGGGCGCGAGAACGTCGGCATGATCACCGGCGACTCCACCATCAACACCTCCGCCCCCATCATCTGCTGCACGGCAGAGATCCTGGCAAACGACGCGCTGCGCCTGGGCGAGGACGCCGACATCGGCTGCGTCGCCATGGACGAATTCCACTACTTTGGCGACTCGCAGCGCGGCTGGGCCTGGCAGGTGCCGCTGCTCACGCTGCCGCATGCGCAATTCCTCTTGATGAGCGCGACGCTGGGCGACATGAGCGACGTCGCGGCATCGCTCAAGGCGCACACCGATTCCGACGTGGACCTGGTGCTTGATGCGCCGCGCCCCGTGCCGCTCGAGTACGAGTTCGTGGAGACGCCGCTCGAGGCAACCGTCGAGCTCGCGTTGCGCGCGGACGAGGCGCCGCTGTACCTCGTGCACTTCGCGCAGGACGCGGCGTTCAAGAGCGCGCAGTCGCTCGCCAGCTACGGCGTGTCCACCAAAGAGCAGCGCACGGCCATCCGCGAGGCCATCGCGGGCACGCGCTTCACGACGGCGTTTGGCAAGGCGCTGCGCCGCCTGCTGCTCAACGGCGTGGGCGTACACCATGCGGGCATGCTCCCCCGCTACCGGCTGCTCGTCGAAAAGCTCGCCCAGCAGGGGCTGCTGCCCGTCATCTGCGGCACCGACACGCTGGGCGTGGGCATCAACGTGCCCATCCACACCGTCGTGCTCACCGCGCTGGCCAAGTTCGACGGCAACCGCATGCGCCGCCTGAACGCGCGCGAGTTCCACCAGATCGCGGGACGCGCGGGCAGGTCGGGCTTCGACACCGTGGGCAAGGTGCTCGTCGAGGCGACCGAGCACGACATCGAGAAGGCGCGAGCGCTCACCAAGGCGGGCGGCGACCCGAAGAAGATCAAGAAGGTCAAGCAGAAGCCGCTGCCCAAGGGCTACGTGGGCTGGAACAAGCAGCACTTCGAGCACCTGGTGGAGGCGCAGCCCGAAAAGCTCGTGCCGCACCTGCAGATCACGCACTCGATGGTGCTGGGCGAGGTCGAGCAGGGCGGCGACGCCTGGCAGCGCACCTACCAGCTCATCAAGGACTCCATGCAGAGCGACGAGCAGAAGGCCAAGCTCGAGAAACGCGCCGACGAGGTCTTCGCAACGCTTCTGAGCGCCGGCGTGGTGGAGAAGACGCAGGGCGAAGACGGCGGCGACGAGTACCGCCTGACCGTCGAGCTGCCCGAAGACTTCGCGCTCGACCAGCCGCTCTCGCCGTTCATGCTCGCGGCGCTCGAACTGCTCGACCCCGAGAGCGAGACCTACGCGCTCGACGTGGTGTCGCTTGCCGAGGCGACGCTCGAGGACCCCTGGCAGGTGCTGCGCGCACAGGAGCGCGCGTGCCGAGACGCCGCGATGGCCTCGATGAAGGCGGACGGCATCGACTACGACGAGCGCATCGAGCGCCTGCAGGAAGTGACCTACCCCAAGCCGCTCGAGGACCTGTTGTGGCCGGCGTTCCACACGTACTGCGAGTCGGTGCCGTGGGCAAACGACTACCGGCTCTCGCCCAAATCGGTGCTGCGCGACATGCTCGAGACGGCCTCGGACTTCAAGGGCTACATCGCGCGCTACGGCATAAGCCGCTCGGAGGGCACGCTGCTGCGCTACCTCTCCGACGCCTACCGCGTGCTCGACCGCACGCTGCCGCCCGATAAGCGCAACGACGAGCTCGACCAGATCGTGGAGTGGCTGGGGTTCGTCGTGCGCACGACCGATTCCAGCCTGCTCGACGAGTGGGCCGGCCTCGAATCGGACGACGCAGGGATGGACGCCGCCCCGCCGCAGGATGCCGACGTGGTGGTGAAAGACCGCAAGGCGGTCACGCTGCTCGTGCGAAACGCGCTGTTCACGCGCGTCAGGCTGTTCGCCGCCGAGAAGGCGCGCGAGCTGGGAGAGCTCGACGAGGAGTGGGGCTGGCGCGAGCCGCGCTGGCGTCAGGCCATGGAGCGCTTCTTCGACGAGCACGAGGAAGTGCTGCTCGACGGCGACGCGCGCTCGAGCAGGTACCTGACGATAGACGAGGCAGACGAGCGCTCCGAGCACGTCTGGCATGTGCGACAGATGTTCCACGACGCAGATGAGGACGACGACTTTGGCATCGCGGGCGACGTGGACCTGGACGCCACGCAGGATACGGGCGAGGTCGTGTTCAAGGAGCTCAACGTCGGCTTTGTGGAAGACCTGCGCAGCTGAGGCATGCGGCCTGCAGGCCGAGGAGTCGAGTAGAATAGACGGCACGCGAGACGAGTTGGAGGAAACCCATGCCGAGCAAAGAGGAACGTCAAGCAGAAGCCAAAAAGCACATCGCGCTCATGAAGAGCGTGTTTTCCGCAGAGACCGATGCCGCGATCAAGTCCGCGAAATTCTACGAGGACGGCGAAGGACGCGAGCTGCCCATCCCCGAGCCGCGCTTCGAGGCGACGGCCACCGAGGTCACGACCGACTTCATGGTGACGGCGCTCTACAAGCACAAGGGCACGGTGGCGCTCGTCGACCCCGCGGCGTTTTCCAAGCCGGCGGGCGGTTATGAGGAGGGCTCGTTTGGCCCCGAGCAGGCGCTGTGCTCCGAGAGCAACCTCTACCCGGTGTTGAGCGGTCTGAAGAAGGAGTACTACGACAAGAACCGCGGCTTTGCGAGCGGCCAGATCTACAACGACCACGCCATGTACCTGAGCGATGTCACGTTCACGCGCAACGGCTCCATCCGCAAGGCGGGCGTCGTCGTCATCGCCGCGCCCAACCGCACGCGCGCGCTCGAGAACCACCGCTCCCCCGAGGGCATCGACCAGGCTCTGGGCTTCCGCATCGAGGCACTGCTGCGCATCGCCGCGGCAAACGGCGCCGACACGCTCATCTGCAACGCCTTTGGCTGCGGCGCGCTGGGCAACGACCCCCAGCAGGTCATCGGGCTGTTCAAGGGCTGGCTGGACGCGCATCCCGGTGTGTTCGAGACGGTCGTGTTCGCCGTGCCGCGTGCGAGCTTCGACGCGTTCGACGCCGCGTTTGGCGCCCCGAAGCCAGAGGAGCCGGCCGTCGTCGCAACGGCGGACGACGACGATGAGGACGAGTTCGACCTCGACAACATCGAGCTCCCCGAGGGCGTGACACTTCGCTAACGGGCGCGCAGGGTCCGGGCAGGGGCGCCGGGCATTGATGCCAAGCGCTGCCCCAAGCTCTGGCCCCGGAAAAGTTCAATTTTGCCAGGCGCATCCTCCTGCCTTTCTGGAGGATGCGCCTTTTTTCGTGAACTTTCGCTGCTTTCCTACCGTTGAATTGAACTTTCTTGAACTTTGCGGCTTCCCGTCGTGCTATCCTCTGTTCAATTTAAATTGAACTTTTTGGAGGAGACGGTATGTCCGACCAACTGTTCGCAACACGGCTCAAGCAGGCGATGGCCGCGAGGGGGCTCAAGCAGGTCGACCTTCTGGCGCTTGCAAAAGACAACGGGCTCAAGCTGGGGAAAAGCCAGCTCAGCCAGTATGTGGGCGGCAAGACCATACCGCGCGAGTCCATGCTCTTCGCACTTGCCAGCATGCTCGGCACCACGCCGGGGTGGCTGCTCGGCACCGATGAATCGGCCGAGCAGGCACGACCGCAAGCTCAAAAGCAGCCCCAGGACAAACCACAGCCTC
>JBJEHP010000197.1:0-7943 GCA_051876145.1 Coriobacteriales bacterium
CGTCTACTTCGTGACGCTGCTGTTCGGCGTCGCCGTGTTCTACGCGTTCAACTCAATCGACTCGCAGGCCGTGCTGTTCGACATCGAGAAGAACGCGGTCGGCAGCATCCTCGAGATGACCAACTACTTCATCGGAATGTTCTCGGTGGCGGTTGCCGTCGTGCTCGCCTTTCTGGTGACCTACGCCAACCGTTTCATCATCAAGCGCCGCAAGCGCGAGTTCGGCACCTACCTGCTGCTCGGCATGAGCGCCTCGCGCGTCGCCTGCGTGCTCTCGATCGAGATGCTCGTGGTGGGGGCGGTCTCGCTCGTCGTCGGCCTGGTGGTGGGCCTCGTGCTCTCGCAGGCGCTCGCGTTTGCGACGGCCGCGCTCATGGGCACCACGATGACGCACTACACCTTCGTCGTGAGCACGAGCGCGCTGGTGAAGACCCTCATCTGCTTTGCGGTGCTGTTTGCCGCGGCGCTTCTCATGAACGTCGTGTTCGTGTCGCGCCGCAAGGTGGGCGACCTGCTCGCGGAGCACGCCGAGGCCAAGGTCACGTCGCGGATCCCGCTGTGGGCGCGCATCGTCGGCTTCGTGCTCGCCCTGGCCGTGCTGGCGGTGGCGTACTGGCTTTTGTGGGACAACCAGTTCAAGGAGTTCGACAGCGAGTTCGGCGCCGCCACGCTCCTCATGGTTATCGGCACCTTCCTGCTGTTCTGGTCGGGCTCCACCATCGTGCTTTCCCTGGTCAAGCGCGCGCACGGGTTCTACTTCCGCGGCCTGCACGCTTTCACGGCCCGGCAGCTGTCGAGCAAGGTCGGCACGGCGTTCGCATCGCTTTCGGTCGTGTGCATCATGCTGTTCTTCGCGCTCACGACGGTCTCGGTCGGCTTTGGCATACGGGCGCTGTTCGTGGATTCCATCGAGCAGACCACGCGCTACGACGTCACGTTCACGGACGTGTTCTGCGCGCCGGGGCTCTACGGCGATGCCGCGATGAGCGGCCAGGACAGCTACGAGAGCCGGCTCGCGTACATGCAGAAAAACTACCCGGAGCGCCTCGAGGCTGCGCGTGCGTCGGGCTTCGACATGGCGCGCGATATAGCCGCGCACAACTCCGCGTGGAACGACCTGGTCAAGGACTCTGTGCAGCTCGACTACTACAACGAGCCGCAGATGGAGTGGAAGTCCGTGCTCGATGCGGCGGGGATCGACACGAGCTCCCTCGAAAATTCCGGGACGTTTGCGACCAACTCCCCGCTCATCGTCAGCGAAAGCCAGTTCAATGCTGCCTGTAGGCTCGCGGGCGAGAAGACCTACCAGCTGGCAGACGACGAGTACCTGGTCAACAACACCTTCAAGGCGACCGAAGACATCGCGGACCAAATGCGTGCACAGTCAACGCCACTCGCTATCGCAGGGACGAGCCTACACGCCTCGGGCGAGAAGGCTTCGGTCGAGATGCGCACAAGCGCCGTCGCCGACGTCATGCTCGAGATCGTCGTGCCCGACCGCGTGGTCGAGCGCATGAAGGCGCAAGGCGCCCTGCCCACGTGCTGCTATCTGGACTGCATGTACAGCTGCGACAGGGTCGAGGGCGACGCGCGCCTGGTCAAGCTCCTGCAAGACGGCTATCCCAGCAACGAGATCATCGCCTCCAACGAGGTGCCCCTGAGCAGCACCGGCTGGCCGTACGATTACCTGGACACGGCTCAGGGGATGATCGACCAGGCGGGCGGACTCAGGCTGCTCATCACGTATCTGGCGCTCTACATCGGCTTCGTGCTGCTCGTCTCGACTGCGGCGATCCTCGCCATCCAGCAGCTCTCCGAGACCGCGGACTCCGTCGGGCGCTACCAGCGGCTCTCCTCGCTGGGCTGCGACCGGAGCATGATCTTGGGCTCGCTTAGGACGCAGACGGTGCTGTACTTCCTTGTGCCGCTGGGTGTCGCGCTCGTGCACGCCGTGTATGCGCTGTGCGTGATGAACTCGGGGTTCTTCGCCCCGCTGGGAGTTGACCCGATGCCCGGCATCCTCATCACGGGCGCCTTTGTGCTGGTGATCTACGGATGCTACCTGCTGGTCGCGTACCTCGCGTCGCGCCGGGTGGTCTGCGACGCCTGCGGGTTCTAGTGGGCTTCGTGCTCCACGCCGAGCCCCGCGCTCTGTGATGCACGGGAAACGTGGCACTGCCACACATCCCACGCGCGCTCCACGGGAAACGTGGCACTGCCACACATCTCGCGTTTTCTGCACGGGAAGAGTGGCACTGCCACACATCTGGCGCCTTCGGGGCCCACGCTGCACGGGAAACGTGGCACTGCCACACATCTCGCGCATCTGGGGTGCGAAAAACGTGGATATGTTGCGAGATTTTCCGCGTTTCGCGCTGTGAGCCGCTAAACTGCCTGCAGGTACCAATCGCTCCAGTGAAGGAGCAATAGACAGAGAGGACAGCATGTCCGCATTTGATGAGTTCGTCAACGACGAAGACAAACACGAAGAGACGACGCAAGAAGAGGCAGAGACGAAGGAGCCTCAGGCCGAGGAGATGGCCGACACGCAGGAGCCGGAAGAGTCCGGCGCTGAGCAAGAAGAGCCCGCAGAGGCAGAGGAAGAGCCGGAGTACGCGAACATCGACGAGGAGCTGTTCGACAAGGCCAACAAGGCCGCCCGTCTGCTGCGCAATCGCCGCGCGGCGCTGAAAGACGAGCAGAACGACAAGGCCGGCAAGCCGAGCCTGCTCGTTCGCGCCCTCAAGCTGCTCACCCTCAAGCCCAAGATGGAGCAGAAGGAAATGGCGGACGTGCTGGGCGTGACCCTGCACGAGCTCGACGCGGTCCTGGCGGATGCGGAAAAGCGCGACCTGGTCGCCCGCATCGAGCCCGAAGAGCCCGATATGCGCAAGATCGTGGTCATGGCGGACGAGGATTCCCTCCCGCGCGCGAAGGCAATCGAGAACAGGGGCGCTGCCCTGGTCCCCGGCCTTGGCACGGAGAAGGTGCGCGAGCTTAACGCGCTGCTCGACAAGGTGATCGACCCGCTCGTCGCCATGGGCCTCGACGAGGACCGTCGCGGCGGCTTTGGCGGCAAGCGTGACGACCGCAGGGGTGGCTTCGGCGGACGCGGCGGCGATCGTGGCGGTCGTGGCGGTGACCGCGGAGGCTTCGGCGGCCGTGGCGGGGACCGCGGTGGTCGCGGTGGCTTTGGCGGACGCGGCGGCGACCGCGGTGGCCGTGGCGGATACGGCGGTAAGCGCTACTAGCCAAGCGGCACTGCCTTCATAGCCTTGCAACACCGCATGCCCGGTGGGGATACATCCCCGCCGGGCATGTTTGCGCTTTCGTGCCGAAGGGGGGTGCCGTCCTGTCCACGCGACCGTCTGCCTGACATCGCCCTTTTGCATGGTGAGCTGGGGGAGAAGGGATGTATCTTCACTCAGATAAGGCGTAATCTGTACCCATCAAAAAAATAAGTAAATCTACCGTCCCAAGCATGGCCGGGGAGTTCAAGAGCGATGCTTGGGCGGTTTGTCTTTTTGGGGATACAGATGAATAGTCACGCTGATTCGCGCAAGCCGGGAGTCGCAAAGCAGGCGCTTGCCTATGTGCTGGCAATCGCCATGGTCTTGAGCTGCAACGGCTGGGTGGGGCCCGTTACGGCCGCCTGGGCTCAGCAGAACTCCGCCGAGGTTGAGCAGGCTGCGAGTTCCTCGTCAGACGGCGGCTCTGCAAGCTCGGCTGCCAGCGCCTCCGATGCATCCGAAGCGTCGTCGGCTCCTGCCAGCACGACCGCGGCGGCAGACGTATCCACCACCACATCGTCTTCGGCCTCCAGCTCTGTCGATTCCTCCACCTCGTCCACGACGTCTGAGCATGCGAAATCCGTAGAGCAGGCTCCCGTCCACAAGAAGCTCACCGGCTCGCTGTACGTCTACCTCGACACGACGCTCGACGGCGCCGCTTCCGACGCTCCCGCGACGGTCACGATGCAGCTGCAGAAGCGCACGCAGACTTGGGATGCGGGCAGCTCCTCGTGGAGCGCTGCCGACCCTGGCGCGAACCACGGCTGGACGGACGTCGATGCGAAGTCCGGCAGGGTCGTGCTCACGTCGCAGCAGGTCAAGGATGCCATCGCGGCATCGTATGCGGACTCGAACGCCGATAACGACGGTGCGGCGTATGCGTTCGACGGCCTCGAGGTCCAGAGCGTGACCGATGCGGGAGCGTACAAGACGCGCACGCAGTACCGCGCCATCGTGACCGGCGTCGATGCGAAGAGCGCCGATGCCGACAACGTCACGTACGCGAGTGAGGACGGCTCCGCGAAGACCGCCACCTACACGGTGGACGCGGACGCCACCGCATCGGGCAGCGCCAGCTACACGGTGACGGTCTCGACCGAGGCGGGCCTCGCGGCGGAGGGCTCGGATGCCGATTCTGAGAACGCCGCAGCGCACGCGCGCAAGATCGAGGTGGCGGGGACGAGCGTTGCCGCATCCGCCGAGGATACGGACGCCACATCGGTGGAGGATGGCCAATCCAGCTCGTCCGAGACGCAAGACGCCGATGCCAGTGCTGCGCAAGCGCCGGAACAGGAAAACCCGCTGATGTCGCTGCTCAGCACGCTCGCGCGAAGCATCGGCCTGACCGCTGCGGTGCCAGCCCCGACCGTCGCGCAGAACGAGGACGGAAGCACGACCTACACCTACACTATCCACAACGACATGCAGAACTACGCGAGTGACGGGGCCGTGTCCTTTGCTCTGGGCAAGCTACCCGCATCCGCAAGCGTGGTGGTGACCGATGCAGCGGGCTCGGTGGCCGCCGTGAGCGATGGGGCGTTTTCGGTGAGCGCGGCGTCCGCCGCCGACGTCAACATCGCCATCACCGTGACGGACGTCGATCTAACAGCCGAGGAGAACACGCCCACGATTGCCTTCGTCGTCAACACGGCCGATTCCGTCAACAAGACCAACCGCTGCGAAAACTACGGCACCGCGGCTCAGACGCTCACCCAGGACATGACCTTCTACTCCCAGCAGGCGGCGTCGAACGTCACCGTCAAGGCCGACTGGTACGACAACCGGACGCCGAGCGCGGACAAGCCAGCCGTCAGCTTCAGCCTCGAGTCGGAGGGCGCGCCCGGCACCGATGGCTGGGTCACGAGCATCTACGGCTACGACACGGGCGCCTTCTCGTTTACGGGCTCGTCTGCCAACAAGGCACCGAGCTCGTCGGACTACGCCTGGGTCTACTGCTTTGACAAGCAGCTTTACACGAAGGCCTACGCTAACGGCGCATGGTCCGATATCGACTACCGCCTCGCGCAGAAGAGCGCGCCGGACGGCTACACGAGCTGGTACGCAGACGACGGTTCTGCCTCCGATGCCCTGCTCGTCAACGCCCAGAAGCAGCAGGTCGCGGTCACGGTCGACTGGCGCGACGATTCCAACGCGTTCGGCACGCGCCCGAGCGATGAGGGCCTGCTCGGCAAGCTCACGCTGACAAGGTCGCTCACCGCGGGCGATTCCAAGACCATCGCCCTCACGACGACGGACCCCACCGCCGAGGGCTACGTCGTGGTGGCCAGCTCCGGCAACAAGCTCACCCTCACGCTGCCCAACTGCCTGGGCTACGACGCGTCGGGCAACCGCTACCACTACGGCTTCACGATCGACGACGTCACAGCAAGCGGGGACCAAGTCCCCAGCGGCACGGTCTACGCGCACGCGTACACGAACGCCGGCGACTATGCCTCGCGCCAAACGGCGGTCTACAACGGCGGCACGCTCAAGCTGACTCTGAGCAACGAGGCCACCTTCTCCATCAAGAAGGCGTGGAAGGACGACGGCGACACAGACACGATCGCGAACCGCCCGAGCGCCACTTTCACGCTCTACCGCTTTGCCGACATCGCGGGGAGCAACTACCAGTCCGCTTCGCCGGTGCCCCTTGTGGATACGGTGACGGTGAAGGGCTCCGAGGCCGGGACGGGCACGCAGACCATCTCGATCGCGCCGACGGACGGAACATCCAAGCTGCCCTACTTCAACGAAGACGGCGTGCCCTACCGTTACTTCGCCAAGGAGGCGGTGGCAGATTCCGGTCAGGCAAACGGCGATACCTACGAGCCCGTCCGCGTCGATGCCCAAGGCAACGAGGTTTCCGACGACAACCCCAACTACGACGCCTTCAACGGCGAGACCGTGGAAAACCGCATCTCGGGCACGACCGACCTCACGGCCAGCGAGAGCTGGATCGCCGCGGCGCGCCAGGACGTCAACGCCAAGGTCACCCTCACGCTCGGCCAGTCGGTGAACGGGAAGGTCACCGACGACTGCACGCGCAACGGCGAGAGAGTGACCATGTCCGGCTTTGGCGCCGAGGCCACCTCGCTCACCTCGTCCTACAACGAGCTCAAGAACGGCAGCGGCGCAAACGAGTCCGCTGCAAAGCGCCTGCCCAAGTACGACTCCGACGGGCAGCCCTTCGCGTACAACCTGAGCGTCGCGTCGGTGCAGCTCGACGAGAACCACGACGGCACGTTTTCCGATGACGAGACGGCGACCATCTACCAAGACGGCGACAAGACCTACCTGCTGTCCGCCAACAGCTACCGCTACGAGACGACCGTGAACGTGACGGACAACGGCAACGCGAGCAAGACCTTCGCCTTCACCAACACGCTGGTGGGCAACGCCGAGGTCGACATCACCAAGAGCCTGCCCCAGGGCTTCAAGCAGACCTGGAACGACCAGACCCAGCAGTGGGACAAGGATTCCAGCGCCTCCTTCACCTACACCGTCTACCAAAACGACCAGGCCATCGGCACGAAGACGCTCGCGTTTGCGGCGGACGATGCGGCGGCGGATGGCAGCGTTGCCAGCAAGTCGCTGCAGATCACGCGCTACGACGACCTCACGCAGACCGGCGACACGAAGCTTTCCGGCGAGCTGCCGCGCTACGACGCGCAGGGCAACGAGTACGTGTACACGGTCAAGGAGACCGATACTGGCGGCTACGCGAGCTACGAGTCGACGAGCACGGGCGAGAAAGACGTCGACAACACGGCAGCCGGCGCCAAGGAGAAGGTCCGCGTCGCCACGTCGCGGCAGAGCAACACGTGGAAGAGCGGCAACCCGTCGATCCGCATCGGCAACATCTGGAACGACGGCGGCGAAAAGCAGTACCGCAAGAACACGACCTTCAAGCTGATGTTTGCGCCCCAGGGTGTCGACAGTACGTGGATCGAGTACGGCACCTACACGATTTCAAGCGATACCGGCTTCATCGACGTTTCGATCGACCCCGCGGTGCTCAACAAGATCACCGGTTCGAGCTCGTACGCGGTCCCGCCCCAGCGCGGTGACGACGGCAGCCTGGCAGACCGCGATAGCAGCAAGACCTACACCGACGACCTGGTCGCGGCATGGCGCAGCAACGGCTGCTCCCAGCAGCCGGGCGCCACCAGCGCGGCCTTCAAGGTGGTCGAGTCCACCATCGGGGACGGCAGCACCTTCTATGCGGGCGACAGCTCCGAGATTGGCACCGACGCGTTCAAGAAGGCACACCCCGAGCACCTGACGGGCGACTTCATCACCGCGGCCGACCAGAACTACGACGTCACCTACGAGAGCCAGACCTCTAACGACGGCGTGGGCTATGACCTCGGCATCGTCAACACGCGCGTGGGCGTGGAGTACGTCGAGCTCGAAAAGAACTGGAACGACGGCAACAACCAGGGCAACACGCGTCCGGATTCCATCTCGGTGACCGTTTCCGCCACCGACGCCCAGGCCACGTATTCCTCCAAGACCTACAGTCTCACCGCCGCAGACAATGCGGTTGCAGGCAATTCCTCGCAGTGGAAGCTCACGACCGAGCCGCTGCGCAAGTACAACGACAAAGGCGAGGTCATCGCCTACAGCGTCACGGACGAGACCATGAACTTCGGC
>JBJEHP010000198.1:0-2123 GCA_051876145.1 Coriobacteriales bacterium
CTTCCGATCTCGAAAAGGGCGTGCAGCGTTTCTGCCTGAATCACGAGCCGCTCTTCCTGCGCGGCGTGCTCGATCAGGGGTACTGGCCCGACGGCCTCATGACGGCTCCCTCGGACGAGGCTCTGCGTTTCGACATAGAGGCGATGGCGTCGCTCGGGTTCAACATGATCCGCAAGCACATCAAGGTGGAAAGCGAGCGCTGGTACTACCTGTGCGACCGCATGGGCATGCTCGTGTGGCAGGACATGGTGAGCGGTGGGGAAGACCCGCACGTATGGATTGCGAGCCGCATCCCCACGACCTTCAAGTGGTTCTGGTCCCACTATCGCGACGATACCGAGAAGCACCAAAGGCACCTCTCGTCGAACAACGCGCTGTACCGCAACGAGTGGCAGGCTCTTGTCGGTTCGACGGTGCGCCGCCTGAAGAGCCACCCCTGCATCATCACCTGGTCGCTGTTCAACGAGGGGTGGGGGCAGTTCGACGCCGCCAAGGCGACCGAGTCCGTCAAGTCCATCGACACGACGCGCCCCGTTGACTCCACGAGCGGGTGGTTCGACCAGGGGTGCAGCGACTACAACAGCGTGCACAATTACTTCCGCGACAACGAGATGTTCGACGATCCCTTCAGCTTGGGGCGGCCGCTCGTCGTGACCGAGTTCGGCGGGCTGTCGTTTCATATCCCCGAGCACAGCAGCTGGGACACGTCGTTTGGCTACGCGAACTTCGATGCGATCGAGCAGTGGAGAAAGGCCGTGTGGGGACTGCTCGACCAGATGGATTCGCTGGAGCGCAAGGGCCTCTCGGGCTACGTCTACACCCAGCTCTGCGACGTCGAGCAGGAGACCAACGGCATCCTCACCTACGACCGCCGCGTGAACAAGCTCGAGACCGTTCGCCTTGAGGACCTTCACACCGACGACGAGGCCAAAGAGGCGCGCGCGGCAGAAGAGGCTGAGGAGGGGTCGGGGCAGACCCCGGCCGAGGAGCTCGAACTGGAGCACGCGGATGAGGAAACCGACGATTCCCCAGCTCAGACGGACGATAAGCCTGCTGAGAACGGTGAGAGTAGTGCCGAGTCGCCTGTTGATGATAAGACAGGTGTAAATAACTCAACAGATGAATCAGAATCCTTGACACCTGACGAGGATCAGGATGCTGACGATAATCCCTCCGATGACAACGAACCCGATGCTGACGGCGCCGAGCAGCCGGAGGATACCGAGCAGGCGGTGGAACCCAAAGCTTCCGAGGGCTCCGAAGCAACGGGGGATCATGAAGCGCTGCCTTCGGATGAGGAAGCAGGTTCATCTGACAAGACAGCTCGTTCCTGAGCTCTCGCACAATAAAACGGCGAGCCCCTGACCGAAGATGGCCAGGGGCTCGCCGTTTTGTCGCCTTGAGGGCTGGGCCTCAGTTGCTTGTCATACGTGTATCGATACTACGCGGAAAGTGGAGCGAAAGGACGACAACTACTTGTGGTAGAAGGTCCCACGCTCGAACTTGGGCTCGCAGCAGACGTTGATGCCGAGGTTTCGGTAGGTGCGCTCGTCTGCGGCGGAGATGATCACGCTGAAGTACGCATCGCAGCCCTTGAGCTGGTAGCTCGCCTCGATGACCTTTTCCGCTTCGGGGTTCGTAGCGGAGCTGATGGACAGCGCGATGAGCGTCTCGTTGCTGTGCAGGCGCGGGTTCTTGCTGTGCAGATGCTCGGTCTTGAGGTGTCCAATCGGCTCGAGCGCCTGGTCGCTCACGACGTAGGTCTCCTTGTCGACGCCCGCGACGCGCTTGAGCGCGTTGAGCAGCAGCGACGATGCGGCGCCGAGCAGCTCGGAGGTCTTTCCGGTCACGACGGATCCGTCGGGCAGCACCATCGCGCCTGCCGGCTTGCCCGTCACCTCCTCCTTGAGCATGGCCGCAGCATGGGCGGGGTTGAAGTCCTTGTCGATGCCGACCTCGTTCATGAGCAGCTCGATCTTTGCCAGGTCGGACTCGCCGCTGCCCGTGCGCTTGATCTGCTCGGCCGTGCGGTAGTAGCGGCGGACGATCTCGTTCAAGGATGCCTCGCGGCAGACGTCGTCATCGCTTATGCAGTAGCCCACCATGTTGACGCCCATGTCCGT
>JBJEHP010000199.1:0-7925 GCA_051876145.1 Coriobacteriales bacterium
CGGCACGATTCGTCCAAAAGCTACGCAAAAAAAATGAAGAGAGGGGGCGGATGCCGTCCCCTCTCTTCGTCAGAGCAATCTGCTTGCCGGGAGATACGCTACTTGTCCTCCTCGACCTTGCGGCGCTGACGTGCCCAGACGCGGGTGGGCAGGCCGTGCAGGTCGATGAAGCCCTTGGCGGAGTCACGATCGAACGTATCGCCCTCGTCGTAGGTCGCCAGGTTGTAGTCGTACAGGGAATACTCGCTGCGGCGGCCGACGGTCACGCAGGAGCCCTTGTAGAAGCGCAGGCGGACATCGCCGGTGAGCACCTTTTGAGTGGTCGCGCAGAAGCCGTCGAGGGCCTCTTTGAGCGGCGAGTACCACAGGCCGTTGTAGACGAGCGTGGCCCACTTCTGCTCGACGACGGGCTTGAAGTGGAGGACCTCACGCTCGAGGCACAGGTCTTCGAGCGCCTTGTGCGCCTGGATGATGGCCAGGGCACCGGGAACCTCGTAGCACTCGCGCGATTTGACGCCGACGAGGCGGTTCTCGATCATGTCGATGCGGCCGAAGCCGTTGCGGCCGGCGATCTCGTTCATCTTGAGGATGATCTGGTGGAAGCTCATCTTCTCGCCGTCAAGTGCGCACGGCACGCCCTGCTCGAAGCTGATGACGACGACGTCGCCCTCGGCAGGCGCCTCGTAACCGGGCTTGGTGAGGGTGTAGATGTCCTCGGGCGGCTCGTTCCAGGGGTCTTCGAGCACGCCGCACTCGATGGCGCGGCCCCACAGGTTGTCGTCGATGGAATACGGGGAGTCCTTGGTGGTGGGAACCGGCACGCCGTGCTGCTTGGCCCATTCCATCTCCTGCGGACGCGTGCGCAGGTCCCACTCGCGCACCGGCGCGATGATGGTCAGGTCGGGGTCGAGCGACTGGACGGCCACCTCGAAGCGGACCTGGTCGTTGCCCTTGCCCGTGCAGCCGTGCGCGACGTACTTGGCGCCATACTGGTGCGCGATGTCAACGAGGTGCTTGGCGATGACCGGGCGGCTCAGGCAGCTGACCATGGGGTACTTGTTCTCGTACATGCAGTTGGCGGCAAGTGCCTTGGTGAGGAACTCGTTGACGTACTCCTCGCGCATGTCGATGGCGAGCGACTCGATCGCACCGACCTGCAGGGCCTTCTGGCGGACGTACTCGAGGTCCTGGCGCTCCTGCCCGACGTCTCCGACCATCGCGATGACGTCGAGGCCCTTCTCCTCCATGAGCCACTTGATGCAGACCGACGTGTCCAGACCGCCGGAATATGCGAGCACAACCTTGTCTTTTGCCATGTGCCTAAATCCTTTCGTAGTAAACGACGACTCGAGCCGAGCCATCAACCGTACCCAAATCTATTTATTCGAGAGCATGCTGTCCACTCTCTTTTGGAAAAGTTCTCCCGCCTCCTCGTCTGCGGTGATGACGAGGATCGTGTCGTCTCCGGCAATCGAGCCGAGCACGCCTTCGGGAAGCGCCGAGTCGAGCGCGGCGGCAACGCTCGATGCCGAGCCGGGCTCCGTGAACAGCAGCACCTGGTTGCCGGCACGCTTGGTCGCGCGCCCCGTTGCCGTGAGAATGGTCTTGAAGCGCAGGTCCTCGGCGAGCGCGTAGAAGCCCTTCTCGTCCTTCTGCAGGTCGAGGTCCGAGATGTCCCTCGAGACGGTGGCCTGCGTGACGTCGAAGCCATGCTCCTTGAGCGCGGTCACCAGCCCGTGCTGGGTGCGTATGCCGCCCGAGCGCACGAGCGCGCGGATCTGGCGCTGCCTGTCTTCCCGTACCGACGACATGCCTACCCCATTACCAGGGACAGCAGGGCCTTCTGGGCGTGCAGGCGGTTTTCCGCCTCGTCGAAGATGACCGACTGCGGGCCGTCCATGACCTCGTCGGTGACCTCCTCGCCGCGATGCGCCGGCAGGCAGTGCATGAACAGGGCATCGTCTTTGGCAAGCGCCATGAGCGCCGCGTTGACCTGGAAGCCCTCGAACTCCTTGAGGCGCTTGTCGTGCTCGGCCTCGTCGCCCATCGACGTCCACGTGTCGGTGAGGACGACGTCAGCGTCGGCGACGGCGTCTTGCGGGTTGTCGAACACCTCGATGGTCGCGCCCGTCTGCGGGGCAATGGCGCGTGCCTCCTCCACGACGGCGGCGTCGGTGGGGTGCGTGGACGGGCAGCCGATCTTCACGTGCATGCCGGCAAGTGCGCCGAGCTCGACGTAGGTGTTGGACATGTTGTTGCCGTCGCCCACATAGGCGAGCGTGAGCCCTTTGAGCGAGCCTTTATGCTCGCGGATAGTGAGCGCGTCGGCAAGGCCCTGACACGGGTGGAAGTCGTCGGTGAGCGCGTTCACGACGGGGATCTTGGCCCATTTGGCAATCTCTTCGACCTTGGACTGCTCGAAGGTGCGGATGACGATCGCGTCGACGAAGCGCTCGAGCACGAGCGTCGTGTCGTGCACGGTCTCGCCACGGCTGAACGCCGAGTGGTTGTCGCTCATCACGAGCGGGTGGGCGCCCAGGCGGTAGGTGCCGATCTCGAAGCTCGAGCGCGTGCGCAGCGAGGGCTTCTCCAGGATGATGGCGACCGATTCGTCCTTGCACGGCGTCTCGTGGATGCCGGCGGCCCAATCGGCCTTCTGCTGGGCCGCGGTGTCGAGCACGAGCTCGAATTCCTCGGGCGTGAGGTCGAGCAGGCGGAGCAAGTCGCGCCCCGCGAGTGGATTGCCGTTAGTCATTGCATGCCTCCTCGTAGCAGCTGGGAAGTGCGCCCATGAGCGCATCGACGTCTTCTTTGGTGATGATGAGCGGCGGCAGGAAGCGCAGGATGTCCGCCGCGGGAGCGTTCAGCACGAAGCCTGCCTCGAGCGCCGCCATGACGAGCGCGGAGGCGACGGGTTTGTCGAGCGACACGCCCACCATGAGGCCCTCGCCGCGCACCTCGACGACGAACGGCAGAGTTGCCAGCTGCTCGCGCAGGTAGGCGCCCACCTCGCGCACGTGCTCGAGGAAACCGGGCTCGCACATGACCTGCGTCGTCGCATCCGATGCCGCGCAGGCGAGGTTGCTGCCGCCAAAGGTCGACCCGTGCATGCCGGGCTTCATGACTGCGGCGATGTCCTCCTTCGCGGCAAACGCGCCCATGGGCACGCCGTCGGCGATGCCCTTTGCCATCGAGACGATGTCGGGCTCGACGCCGAAGGTCTGGAACGCGAAGTAGTCGCCCGTACGGCAGAATCCCGTCTGCACCTCGTCGAAGATGAGGAGCATGTTGTTCTCGGACGTCAGCCTGCGCGCCGCCTGGAGGTATTCCCTCGTGCACGGCCAGACGCCCGACTCGCCCTGGATGGGCTCGAGCATGAGCGCAACGGGCTTCGTGCCGTCGATTTCGGTGTGGATGGCCTCTTCGAGGGCGGCGATGTCGTTGAGCGGCACGTGTGCGAAGCCCGTGGGCAGCGGCGCGAAGGGGTCCTGCTTGGAGTCCTGGCCCGTCGCCGCGAGCGTCGCGAGCGTACGGCCATGGAACGACTTGATGGCCGTGATGATGCCGCCCGCGCCGTTTGCGTGCTCCTTGCCCCAGCGACGCGCGGTCTTGATCGCGCCCTCGTTGGCCTCGGCACCGGAGTTGGCGAAGAAGATGCGCCACTTGGAGCCCGTCATGGCAGCGAGCATGTCGTTGATGCGTTTGGCGAGCTCGCCGCGGTGCTCGATGTAGTAGTAGTTGCTCACGTGGATGAGCTTGTCGGCCTGTTCCTTGATGGCCGCGACGACCTTGGGGTTGTTGTGACCGACGCTGCACACGCCGATGCCCGCCAAAAAGTCGCGGTACTCCTTGCCGTCGTCGTCGTACAGGCGCGCGCCGGCACCGCGCACGAACTCCACGGGCTTGCGCACGAACGTCTGCATGAGGTATTCGGAATCGAGCTCTTGCTGCTCTTTCAACGATGCGCCCATCTGCTATCTCCTTCCAATGGACTGGATTGACTGGTCGAGTTTGCTTGCAAAGTTGCTGACCGGGGCCTCGACGAAGCCCGGGTCGATGGAATCGTCGTGATGGCGCATGACCATCGTGCCGACGCCCGCATCGGTGAAGATCTCGAGCACGAGCGCGTGCGGCGTCGTGCCGTTGATGATGTGCGCCTTGCTCACGCCCGCCGAAAGCGCGGTGACACAGGCGTTGATCTTGGGGATCATGCCCGACGACATCGTGCCGCTCTCCGCGAGCTTGACCATCTCGGAAAGCGAGGCGCGCAGCACGAGCGTCGACTTGTCCGAGAAGTCGGTGTAGATGCCGTCGACGTCGGTGATGAAGACGATCTTCTGGGCGCCGATGGCCGCGGCGATCTCTCCTGCCGCCGTATCGGCGTTGATGTTGTAGTCGCCGTCTTCGGAATACCCCACCGTGGCGATGACGGGGATGTAGTCGACGGCGAGCAGGTCTTCGATGAGCGTCGTGTCGACCTTCTTGACCTTGCCGACGCGGCCGAGCTTCTCGTCGAGCGGCTCTGCCTGGATGATCTTCGCGTCGGCGCCGTTCAGGCCGACGGCAACCGAACCGTGCCGGTTGATGGCGCTGACCAGCTCCTGGTTGACCTGGCCCACGAGCGTCATCTTGACGACCTCCATGGTGGCCTCGTCGGTCACGCGCTGGCCGTTCTCGAACTTGACCGGCATGTCCAGGCGCTTGAGCATGGCGTTGATGTTGGGGCCGCCGCCATGGACGATGATGGGGTTCGCGCCCATCAGCTTGAGCATGATGATGTCGTCGACGACGGCGTCGCGCAGCTCGCCGGCGACCATAGCCGCCCCGCCGTACTTGATGACGATCGTCTTGCCCGTGATGTCTTCGATCCACGGCAGCGCCTCGATGAGCACCTTCGCCCGGGCGGAGTTGGACAGCGCACCAACCTCGTCGATATCGATAATCTCGCGTTGCTCTCTGAAAATCATGGTTCCTTCTTAGCTGCGGTAGTCCGCATTGATGCTGATGTAGTCGTGCGTCAGATCGCAGGTCCAGATGCGCGTGGACGCGTCCCCCTGGTGCAGGTCGACATCGATGACGACCTCGTCTTGCTCGAAGCGTCGCAGCGCCTCTTCCTCGTCGAACACGATGGCCAGGCCATCGCGGCACACGGGCAGCCCGAGGATGTCGATGTCGGTCTTCTCCTGCTCGAAGGCGGCGCCACTGCGCCCGAGGGCTGCCGCGACGCGTCCCCAGTTGCAGTCGTGGCCGGCGATGGCGGTCTTCACGAGCGGGGAGTTGGCGATGGTGCGCGCCGCCTTGTCGGCATCGGCGTCGTTTGCCGCGCCGCGGACGTTGACCGTGACGAGCTTGGTCGCCCCCTCGCCATCTGCGGCGATCTGGCGCGCGAGATTCTCGCAGACTGCACGCAGCGCCGCTGCAAACGCGGTAAAGGCCGCATCCCCGATTTTTGCGGGGGCGCCCTCGCCCAAGCACGAGCTCATGAAGAAGACGCTGTCGTTGGTGGAGGTATCCGAGTCGACGGTGACCTTGTTGAACGAGTGGTCCACCGCCTCTTTGAGGGCAGCATGCGCGGCCTCTGCCGAAACGGGCATATCCGAGGTCAGGACGCAGAGCATCGTCGCCATGTCGGGCTGGATCATGCCCGAGCCCTTGCACATGCCGCCGATGCGGTAGCTATGCTGCCCGACGGAGAACTCGACCGCGCACTCCTTGGGGTGCGTGTCGGTGGTCATGATGGCAAGCGCCGCGTCGTGGCTGCCCTCGCGAGAGAGCTTGGAGACGAGCTGCGGCACGCCCGTCTCGAACGGGCCCGTGGGAAGCTGCACGCCGATGACGCCCGTCGACGCGACGAAGACCTCGTCTGCCGGCACAGAGAGCGCCTGGGCGGTGATTTCCTGCATGGCATGTGCTGCCGCGCGCCCCGGCTCGCCCGTCGCGGCGTTGGCGATGCCCGAGTTCAAGATGACCGCGCGCGCCCTGCCACCTGCGGCGACGGAACGCGAGACCTGCACTGGTGCAGCGCAGAACACGTTTTTCGTGAACGTGCCGGTAGCGACGGTATCCTGCGCTGACGAGACGACGAGTGCGGCATCGAAGCGCTCGGGGCTCTTTCGAAACCCGATATGCGCCCCTGCGGCCGAAAAGCCCTTCGGGGCCGTGACGCCGCCTTCGATGAACTCGAGCTCTGTTGAATCGTCAGCCATGTCTACCTCGCAAATCGCCGCGCACGCCGTGGTGCGATTTTTCGTCAAATGCAGGTAGGACCCTTGCGGGCCCTACCAATAGCGTATTCTGCAACTAATTCACTCGAGAATCAATATTTTTATTTATCTATGCAAAATATTTGCATTCATTGATTGATTTATGCATATTAAGCGTGTTCTTGCGCCAACGCCTCGCTTGCAATGCGAGCCGTGTCGCGGGCGATCATGAGCTCCTCGTTGGTGGGAACCACCAGCAGCTTGACCTTGGAGCGCGGGTCGTTGATGACGCGTTCCTCGCCCTCGACCTTGTTTGCCTTGTAGTCGAGGATGATGCCGAGCGACTCCATGCCGCTCAAGATCATACGGCGCATGCGCTCGCAGTGCTCGCCCACGCCGCCGGCAAACGAAATCGCATCGACGCCGCCCAGCTCGGCGATGTAGGCACCCAGCGTCTTCTTGACGGAGGAGGAGTACATGTCGTAGGCGAGCGTGGCGCGCTTGTGGCCGGCAATGGTCGCCGCCTTGATGTCGCGCAGGTCGCTCGACAGGCCGCTGATTCCCAGCAGACCCGACTCGCGGTTCATGATCTCGTTGATCTCGTGCGGGGTGTAGCCCTCCTGCTCCATGAGGTACGTGACGATGGAGGGGTCGATGTCGCCGCAGCGCGAGCCCATCATGACACCGCCAAGGGGCGTGAAGCCCATGGAGGTGTCGACGGACATGCCGTGGTCGATGGCCGTGACCGAGCAGCCGCCGCCCAGATGGCAGGTGATCAGCTTGAGGTCTTCGAGGCGCTCGCCCAAGATCTCCGCCGTGCGCATGGCGATGTAGCGGTGCGAAGTACCGTGGGCGCCGTACTTGCGGATGCCGTAGTGCTCGTAGAACTCGTACGGCAGCGCGTACATGTAGGCGCGCGGGGGCATGGTCTGGTGGAACGCCGTGTCGAACACGCAGACATGGGGAACGTTTGGCATGAGCTCGCGCGCTGCGCGGATGCACTTGACCGCAGGCGGGTTGTGGAGCGGCGCGAGCTCGGAGCACAGCTCGATGTCGGCGATTGCCTGGTCGTCGACGAGCACGGACTCGCTGAACTTCTCGCCGCCGTGGACGATGCGGTAGCCCACCGCGCCGATCTCGTCCAGGGTGTCGATCCCCGAGTTCGGGTCGTTCACGAGCGTGTCGATGACGATACGCATGGCCGTCAGATGGTCGTGCATGGGGGTCTCGATGACGTGCACGTCATCGCCGCTGCCCCACAGCTTATGGAAGGAATCGGAATAGCCGACGCGCTCGCACAGACCCTTTGTGATGGTCTTCTCGGTCTCAGAATCAATTACTTGATATTTGAGGGACGAACTACCCGCATTGATCACGAGTACGTACATGAATGTCTCCTACAAAACGTCGTCAGGTAAAGAACTCGTAACATTGTCTCACAGAGAATAGACGCGCAACTCGGCAAAAGCGGCAAGCGGCCGATAGCTTGCCGCTTTTGCCTGCGTCGATGCGTGCGCGACTAGCTCAGTTTCGTGTCGACTTCGTCGTTGTTCTCGGGCTCGAGCTCTCCCATGAGGACCGTCACCTTCTGCTGAGCGTCGTCGAGGCGCTTCTGCAGGGCGCCGAGCAAGGCCACGCCGCGCTCGTATTTCTGGATGCTCTGCTCGCGCTCGAGCTGGTTGCCCTCGAGGGCCCGGACGATCTCGTCGAGCTCCACGAGCC
>JBJEHP010000200.1:0-2122 GCA_051876145.1 Coriobacteriales bacterium
CAGCGATCCAGCGATTTGAGAGTAGGGATGGGCATGCTGTCGAAACGATATACGCTATCGTAATCATCTTCAAGAATATAGGCATTGGTTTGCAAAGCTGATTCAAGAAGCTTCATGCGTAAGTCTATTGACTGGTGGGTTCCCATCGGCATTTGATGCGATGGCGTAACGTAGAGCAGGCGCGCGCGACTCGCGTTGATTGCTTCGAGAAACGCTGCTTCACCCTTGTCTGACGGTGCATAGGTCAATGTATAGTTCGCATCTCTGGCCACTGTTCGCGCACCGGGAAATCCGGGCTCCTCCATGCAAAGAACGTCCTTTTTTGGGTCGAAAAGTTTGAGGACTCGACCAATCGAATCTTGAATGCCGCTCGTGAGCACAACCTGCTCCGGTTTACACCCAACGTCCCGTGAAGCATTGAGATAGCGCGCGATCTCGTTTCTCAGACCCGGCTCGCCAAAGCATGCGCCATACGATACAAATTCATATTCATTCTTAGCCGAGAGAAGCGCCTCGGCAGTCAGTTTGCTCCATGTCTTTGAAGGAAAGGTACCGGGGGCTAGATTCCCATAGGAAAGATCACAGAGAAGCGTACGGCGACTCTGCCCCGGAGGAGTCTCTTTCATAGGAACGAGGACGGTGGCAGCATCAGGTCTGCGCAGGGCGTCGAGAGAGACGTCCGCAACGAAATGCCCCACACCACGCCTGGTCTCGAGATATCCTTCGGCAACTAGTTGCTGGTAAGCATTGATAACGGTGTTTCTGCCAACTCCGTATTCTTCCATCGCAGACTGAATTGAGGGAACCTTTTGCCCCGGCTTCCATGATCCGTCAAATATATGCTGCTGTATCAGGTTGTATATCTGACGATATAGCGGAGCATTAGAATCTTCTCTGATGGTGGTCATTGCGCATGTCCTCGCACCCATTGCTTTTCATTGCAATGCTACCAGCGCGAGACAGGCGATAATTCCCATCGGGCTAGGACTAGTTCGTCATGATTTTTTGAGGTATAGGCTCATAAAGCCGCGCGTACTCCATCCCCCCATATTTTTAATACCGACGATATGAGATAGCCGCAATCGCTGCCCCAAGAGATTGGACCCTACCATGCGCGCCTTTCTTTTCTAGAAGCGATGAAAGCCAATGCGGATGGGTTCTGTGGACGCATAATAGAATCAACAAGAGAAATACGTGCCTGCCGCTTATCTATTGCCCGTCCGCTCCCGCGGCAATGAGCAGCGCCCCTTGGGTGCGCCATGAGGAATCGCCCTGCACTCGCGCAACGGGCGGCGTACTCGATATAGCTTCCGGAACGATTTCGAGCGATGCAAAGGGCCGATTGCAGCGTCGCATGCTATTCTGGACTCGAATGGTGCCCCGCCAACTCGGGCAGCATCGTTTTTTCGTTTAGCCCCGCCGGACCTTCAACTGAACAGCGGGGCTATCTATTCTCAGAAACGAGCCGTTCGCCTCACTCCCTCCTCACCAGGACGAGCCCGATGCAAGCACATTTCAGGAACCGGGAGCCGCGCCGAACGTGTGGCACTGCCACTGTTTTCGCGCACGACGCATGCCAGAAGCGATAAGCAGCGGCCAACCGACTTCTCAGCCCGTTATACCCAACTGAACGGCAGGGCAAGAGCAGCCGATCACAGAACCCATAACGCAAGCTGCGGCTGCAAGAACCTCTTTTGCAGCCGCAGCACACAGTTTATTTAAGCTCCCTCGTGTTGCTCATTCACTCACGCACAGCGTACGTGATGTTGGAGCGCGTCCCCTCGTGCGAAGGAAGCTCGAACAGGTTGTAGTGCAGGTCGAGGCAACGCTGCCGCTCGATGCTGTAGGGAGACTCCGGATCTGCGTCGTCGCCCCAAGAGAGCGCATGCGTTGGGCAATCCATGACGCAATACTGCTGCTCGCCCTTGGCAACGTTTTCCGCACAGAACGTGCAGCTCTTCTGGTATATCGGCTGCCAGCTCATGCGCAAAGACGGATAGATTCCCTGCGGACGGTCAATGCCCGCGCCCGACCCGTTCGTTCGCACAATGACTCGATATTCGTCGTCTTCCAGGCAGTTACCGACCTTGCACGCCATGGCGCATGTCCAGCACCCGACGCA
>JBJEHP010000201.1:0-2112 GCA_051876145.1 Coriobacteriales bacterium
AACCCCCTCCACGTGCAAAGAGCCGCCAGAAAGTTGGCTCGCAGCAAGAATCGGGGCGGAACCCGCAGTGGATTCCGCCCCATGCGCTCGCAATCTGTCGCGATTCGGCGTGTCGCAGTGTCGCTACTTCGCCTCACCGGTGACCTTCGCCCAGTCGGCCGCGAACTTGGCCAGGCCCTCGGTGGTCAGCGGGTGGTGCAGGCACTTCTTGAGCGCCGCGAACGGCACGGTCGCGATGTCGGCGCCCAGCAGCGCCGCCTGCGTCACGTGGTTGGGGGTGCGGACGGAGGCCGTGATGATCTCGGGGCCGCCCTCCTGCTCCCAGTAGCCGTAGTCGTAGTTCTTCACGCACTCGATCACCTTGGACAGCTGCTCGATGCCGTCGTCGCCGATGTCGTCGAAGCGGCCGACGAACGGGCTGATGTAGCGCGCGCCCGCCGAGGCCGCCAGCAGCGCCTGCGGCGCGCTGAACACGAGCGTCATGTTGACGCGGATGCCCTCGGAGGCCAGCTTGTGCGTCGCGGGCAGCGACGCCTCGCAGATTGGCAGCTTTACCACGATGTTGGGCGCCAGGGCGCTCAGGCGCTCGCCGTCGGCGATCATGTCCTCGGTGGTCTCGGCCGTGGACTCCGCGGAGACGGGCACGTCCTCGCCCACGATCTTGCAGATCTTGACCATGTGGTCCTCGAAGTCGGCCAGCTTGCCGCCGGTCTTCGCGTACAGCGAGGGGTTCGTGGTCACGCCGGCCAGGATGCCCCAGTCCGACGCCTGCTTGATCTCGTCCAGGTCCGCCGTGTCGATAAAGAACTTCATGTCTCGTCCCTTCTCTGGGCCAACTTTCCAGTTTGTTATTGGTGCTACTCAATCGTAGCGCCCGTCTCCACAAAATCGTCCACTAATCGGTGGTCAATTGTGATACACGGCTAAGCGGTATGCGCATGTCGCCATGGCAACGCCGTGCCGGATATTAATCGCGCACGATGGGGTAACATTGCGTACGTATCGCACGCTATTTACTAATGCGGCAAACCAACGCCGCCGCCAGGAGGCTCACATGGCCGAGAAAAACGAATCCCTCCCCGTCGACGCCTGCGACCAGGCGCCGCACAACCCCGACCCGCTCGCGCTGGAGAACCAGCTCTGCTTCCCGCTCTACGCCGCGTCCAAGGAGCTGACCCGCAGGTACAAGCCCTTCCTCGACCCGCTGGGCCTCACGTACACCCAGTACGTGACCATGATGGTCCTATGGGAGAAGGACGGCATCACCGTCTCGGAGCTCGGCCGCAGGCTCTACCTCAACTCCGCCACGCTCACGCCGCTCCTCAAGCGGCTCGAGGCCCACGGCTACATCACGCGCACCCGCTCGAACCAGGACGAGCGCGCCGTCATCGTGCAGCTCACCCCCGCCGGCCGCGAGCTCCACGAGCGCGCGCACGACGTGCCGCGCTGCATGCTCGGCTGCATGAAGGGCGGCATCACCCCGGAGGAGGGCGCGGAGCTCAAGCGCCTGCTGCTCAAGCTGCTCGCAACGCTCTCGAGCGACGGCGCCCAGGCCTAGCCGGCCGGCGCAGCCGCCCCGCCGGCCACGCCAGCCAATCCCAGCCCGCATCACCCCGCCAGAAAGGAATACCCGTGTCACAACGCAACACCGCCCGCCTCGAGCGCTCGACCATGCGTCGGACGCTCCAGAGGTTCTGGGACGTCACGCGCATGCAGCCCGGCATCACCGCGCTCGCCGTCATCTCCAGCGCCGGCTACACGCTCATGCTCACCTTCGCCAACACCTACGTCATGGGCCTCGTGGTCGACCGCGTGCAGGCATCGCCCGTGCCCGCGAGCCAGGTGTTCGCGGTCTTCTCGCCCTACGTGGTCGCGCTCGTGCTCGTGAACCTCGTGGGACAGGTCCTCAGCAAGCTGCAGGACTACAGCGTCTACAAGCTCGAGATCAACGGCAACTACCACCTGTCCCGCCTGTGCTTCGACACGCTGTCCAACCAGTCGATGACGTTCCACACCAGCAACTTCGGCGGCGCGCTCGTAAGCCAGACCAGCCGCTTCACCAGCGGCTACTCGCAGCTCGTGGACGTGGTCGTGTTCACGCTCATCCCCATG
>JBJEHP010000202.1:0-2107 GCA_051876145.1 Coriobacteriales bacterium
CCCATCATCGACTCGATGATCGTCTTGGGCGGCGTCATGAACCACACCAACTACTTCGAGACGGGCATGACGCTCGAGCACCTGGGCATCGCGCACCTTACCAAGGAGCAGCTGCTCGCCTACCTCAACGACGGCACCTACGTCGAGGCCTAGGGGAGCGCGCATGACCTGGCAGGCACCCCTTGCCGACGAGGCCGGCAGGCACGGCAGCTTTACCGTGCCTGCCCACTTCACCTCCGGGCAGACCATCGGCATCGTGACCGTCGACCTGGACTACCCCAAGCTGCCCGGCAACGTCGCCAACGCCACGACCTTTGGCTACCCCGTGCGCTACGAGAAGGTCGAGTTCGAAATCGAGCGGCTCTTCGCGGGCGACCCCTCCATCGAGAGGCTCGTCATCGACGCCGCGAGAAAGCTCGAGCGCGAGGGCGTGCGTGCCATCGTGGGCGCATGCGGCTTCTTCGCGCACTTCCAGGACAGCGTGGCTGCCGCCGTCGACGTGCCCGTGTTCATGTCGAGCCTCGTGCAGGCGCCGCTCATCGAGCTCGGGCTCAAGCCCGAGCAGAAGATCGCCGTGCTGGCAGCCGACGGGGCAAGCGTGACCCCCGAGCTGCTCGCGCACGTCAACGCGCGCCCCGACCGTCTCATCGTGAGGGACATCGGAAGCCTGGAGAGCTTTGCCCCCATCCGCTGGGGCAAGACGACGCTCGACAACGGCGCGCTCATCGCCGACCTGCAGCAGGTCGCGACATCGCTTGTCGCAGAGCATCCGGAAATCGGGGCTTTCCTGCTGGAGTGCAGCGATCTGCCACCGTACGCTGCGGATATCCAGGCGGCGACGGGGCTTCCCGTGTTCGACTTCATCACGCTCATTGACTGGGTGCACCAAAGCGTCGCCCAGCGCCCCTACTACGGCTGGCTCTAGCCGCGTTTGATCGTGCCGAGCTTTCGGATGAGCTTCGTGTAGATGCGCTCGCGAATCCAGGGCTCGGTCGATAGCGCGATCGCATCGTTGAGGGGCACCCACTTCACCCCGCTGTTCTCGTCGGGCTTGATGCGAATCGGCTCTTCCGGGTCTGCCACCGCAAGGTAGGTCACGTTGAGGTGCAGATGCGACCCCACGTAGGAGCCGCGCTTGACGTGCCCGTCCACGGTGAGCACCTCGAGCGAGTAGATGCCGCAATCGACCAGCTGCGCATGCTCGACGCCGGTCTCTTCGGCCAGCTCGCGCAGCGCCACGGCGGCAAGATCGCGCTCCCCGTCCGCATGTCCACCAATCCACGACCACGAATCGTAGATGTTGTGGTAGACGAGCAGCGTCTGCGTGAACGTGGGGTCGACCGTCCAGATGGAGCAGGCCATGTGCGCAAGCGAGGACCTCTCAAAGCAATCGGGGTTGCCGCGCATGTACGCGAGAATGACTTGCTTGTCGACTTCCTCCTGCTCGTTGAACGGCTCGTAGGCCGCAATATCCTCAATAAGCGACATCGATTTCGCCTTTCCCTTTCTTTCCCCCGACGGCGCTGGGGTTGCCGAACGCGCCGTGTCGCGGACAGTCCGCCCGCGGAGCATCCCCTCATGACAAACCGGTTAGCCATTGACCATATAGCTGATAAAACGGAGAGGCACTGACCATTTTTGGCCAATGCCTCTCCAGTCTGTCACGTATACGGCCAATGCCTCGCCGGTCTGTCATCGGCGCTCATAGCCAGCGATCCTCGACGGCCTCAGGCGGCCTCAGGCCGCGTCAAGGCGTGCACGCCCGGCCTTTGCCCTAGCCGCGGCGCTCGGCAATCTCTTCCGTGATGTCCTTGATGAAATCGGCCAACTCGGCGGGATGCGTCTCGTTGGAGCGATCGCGCACGCTGATGTTGCCGGCTTCCTTCTCCTGCTCGCCCAAGATGAGCATGTAGGGGACGCGGTCGACGCTGCGCGCCTCGCGAATCTTGTAGCCGATCTTCTCGTCGCGGGCATCGACGGTCGCGCGGATGCCGGCGTCGAGCAGCGCCTGGCCGACGGTGTTGGCGTAGTCGACGCTCTTCTCGGAAACGGGAAGGACCTTGACCTGCGTCGGGGCGAGCCACGTGGGGAACTTGCCCTCGTACTG
>JBJEHP010000203.1:0-7869 GCA_051876145.1 Coriobacteriales bacterium
TTTTGGAACCTGCCATACGAGATTCTCCCGCCCGAACTGCAGAAGCACCCCATCAACCGCCTCCGCAAATAGCACGAAAAAGCGCGGCCATGCTTCTCGCACAGCCGCGCTTATTAGTAGAGTCCGGCCTGGCGCCACTCAGGATTGGCAGTGCCAGGGATCATTGGCGTTCGCCACTCAGGACTGGCACTGCCAGAGATTATTGGCAGAAACGGGCTTGGCGCCACTTAAATCTGGCAGTGCCAGGGATTATTGGCGTTCGCCACTCAGGATTGGCAGTGCCAAGAATAATTGGCGACGAGGACCCGCACGCCATTGAGTGCTGGCACTGCCAGGGATTTCTGGCGTGCAACGGGTTCTCGCCACTCGTCGTTGGCACTGCCAGGATTTGCTGGCGAGGGGACCGCCCCTCGCCCTACGCCCCTCGGCTCCGGTCCTTTAGCCGAAGCGGTACTCGACGCCCATAGTCGCTTCGGGATACTTCCACTTCTTGACAATGGTGTCCCCGCAGGCGATACGGCAGGTGCCGCACTCCAGACACCCGGCGTAGTCGAACGACTTCACGCCGTCCGCATCGCGCTTGTAGAGCGCCGCCGGGCACACCTTGATCAGCTTGTCGAATTCTGCGTCGTCGATATCGTCGACGAGCTCGATGTGCGGATTGCCCTCGTCGACCTCGTACTTGTTGACTGCCAGGTACTCGTCAACGTTCACGGTGATGTTGATATCGCTCATAGCGCCTTCATCGCCCCTCTCACGTCTTTCAGGATGTTCATGATTCCCATACGTTTGACGATGGGCATGACGTTTTGTTTCATGGGCGTGACGGGCGAGCCGTCGACGACGAACATGGAGTTCATGATGTCGCGGACCATGACCGGATACCCGTTGAACATGCGGTCGAAGTTCTCCATGAACGCGGGCTCGTCCTTGTACTGACGCAGGTCCTTCAGGACAAACGACTGCTCGAGGGCATCGACGTAGCCCTGCAGGCCGGCCTTGGAGGTATCGCCCGCATCGAGCGCCTTGACGGCCTGCTGGCCAGCCATCTGGCCAGCGGCGATGGCGTAGTCCATGCCGCGGACCATGTAGCCGAGGTTGATGCACATCATCGCGCTGTCACCGGCAAGCATCACGCCGTCGCCGATAAGCGGGGGCATGATGTTGATGCCGCCTTCGGGTACCATGTGGCCCGAATGCTCCACGACCTTCGCCCCCTTGATGAGCGGGGCGACCGCGGGGTGGTTCTTCAGGTCCTCGAGCATCTGGTACACGGGCGTCGCGTTCGCGCTGCTCGCGCACGCCTCGATGCCCGCGACGACGCCGAGCGAGATCGAGGTCCGATTGGTGTACATGAACCCGCCGCCGAAGACGCCGTGCGTCGCATCGCCGGCGAACAGCCATGCCGCGCCCTCGCCGGGGTTGCACAGAAGCCTATCGTCGATGGTCTGCTCGTCGAGCTCGAAGACCTCCTTGACGCCGACGGCAATCTGGGATGCGGGCGGCTTGCTGTAGACGACGGCTTCCTGCGCGAGCAGGGAGTTGACGCCGTCACACAGTATTACAACCTCTGCGGTAATCTCGTCTTCGCCGGCCTTGATGCCGCACACCTTGCCGGATTCGTCCCTGATCAGGCTCTCGACGGGGATGCCATAGATCGCCTCGGCACCCGCATCTTCCGCCTTGGACGCAAGCCACTGGTCGAACGGGCCGCGCAGTACCGAGTAGGAGGCCTGCGACTCGTCTTCCATCGCATCGGAGCTGAAGTCGACGGTGAAATTCGAGTCGCCGGTTATCAGCGAGATGCGCTCATGGCAGATTTTGCGCTCGAGCGGGGCCTCTTTCTCGAAGTCCGGGAACACCTTCTTGAGCGAGTGGGCGTACAGGCGCCCACCGGTCATGTTCTTCGCGCCGGCAAAGTTGCCGCGCTCGACCATGAGGACCTCTTTGCCGGCTTTTGCCAGCTCGTAGGCGGCAACAGAACCCGCGAGCCCGGCTCCCACAACTATTGCATCGAAATCAGCCATGAAGCGCACTCCTCCTCTTCTTTGCTAGCGCCCTTACAGTGCTGCCACAAGTGCAGGCAGGACCGTCTTGATGTCGCCGACCAGACCGTAGTCGCATTGCTTGAAAATCGGGGCGTTCTGGTCTTTGTTGATGGCGAAGATCACGTCGGAACGGTTCGCGCCGACCATATGCTGCATCTGGCCGGAGATGCCGGCGGCAACGTAGACCTTCGGGGAGAGCATGAGACCGGAGACGCCGATGTAGGTCTCGACCGGCATCCAGTCGACGCCCTCGGCAAGCGGCCTCGAGCAGCCGAGCCCCGCGCCGATCTTGTCGGCGAGGTCGCGTGCGAGCTGCAGGTCTTCCTGAGCTGCGAAGCCACGGCCTGCCGCGACGACGACGTCAGACTTGGTCAGGTCGACGCCGCTCTTCTCGACGGGCCTGGACGAGACGAGCTTGACCGCGTTGGCGGGAGCGACCCAAGCGAGCTGCTCTGCGCCGGCGTTGGAACCGGATGCCTCGAGGCCGGAGAAGGTCCCGGCAGAAGCGGTGAAGAACGCGGGGCCCTGAGCCTTGCGCTTGATCTGCCCGACACCGCCAAAGTACATGCTCGTCGCGACGCCGTCTTCGATGCTCATCGCGTCGGTGATGACGGATGCGCCCTTGCGCGCGGCAAGCTTGCCGACGATGGACTTCACGTGGCGCGTTGGCTCGGCGATCACGACGTCTGCATCGTCTGCGACAGCGGCGAGCGTGGCGTCGGCGTCGTCTGCAATGGAGCCTTCCGGCACCACGACCTGGTAGGCTTTGTCGGCGATACCATCGGCGGGAGCCTCTGCCCCGACCGTCGCGACGACTACCTCGTCGGCAAGGGAGCGGGCGCCAGCGCACAGCGCGGTTGCGGCCTCTGCATGCTCAGCAATAACGAATGCCTTCATCTCGGATATCCCCTTCTACTGGAGCGCGGCCTTGAGGGCTGCTGCGAACTTGTCGATTGCACCGTCTTCGGCCGCGTCGAAGACCTCGAGCTTGCGCTCGGTCTGTTCGGGCGCCTTGACCTCGACGGTCTCGGTGGCATTGGCGAGCTCGCTTTCTGCCTTGCCGACGTTCATCGGCTTCTTGCCCGCCTTGAGGATGTCGCGCATGCCAGGGATACGCGGAAGCGCAACGTCGGGGGACACGGCGATGACGCACGGCGTGGGGACCTCGACCTCTTCGATGACGTCCTCGAGCTTGCGGGTCGCTTTGATAGCGCCGTCTGCCGCCTCCACGGCGACGACGCCGTTCACGCTCGGCACGCCGAGCTTGTAGGCGAGCTGCACGTCGACCTGCTGCGCATAGTTGTCGGCAGAGCCGTCACCGCAGAAGATGACGTCGTAGTCCCCGATAACGGCGACTTGCGCGGCCAGCGCCTCGGCTGTCGCATGCGCATCGAGATCTGCCGCTGCGTCGTCGGCGACCATGAACAGCTCGTCGACGCCGCGGGCGAGGATGTTCTTCTTGAGCTTGGAATCGTCGATGGCAGCTCCTCCGACGGTAACTGCCTTGACGGAAGAATCGCCCTGAGCCTCTGCGAGCTGAGCTGCGGCCTCGATGGCGTTCAAATCATATGCGGAGACAATCTGATGGGCTTTGGACATGTCGAGCGAGCCATCGGCTGCAGCCGTAATGTCCTGGTCATCGGGAACGACCTTGAGTGCAACGATGATGTTCATCTGAGCACCTTCCTCTATCGAAATTTCAACGCTATCAACGTACAAAATATTAGGCCAAATTGATTTAGTCACATTTTGTTTTTGTCTGAATACAGGCCGTTGACGGGCGCAAAGACACGGAAAATCCGGCACCTGGCATGCAGGCCTGAGACTCCCGTATGAACGAAGGCAAAGGCGCAGTCGGGAAGCGCGCCCATTACCGTCGGGGCATTTGCGCTATTCGGCGTCGCGCCTTGAAGAGAGATACCTCAAAGAGACCGTGCGCGTCGTAATCGTGCCGCACGAGACGGTGCGCCCCTGCTCGTCTTTTGCCTCGACGGCCCAAGTCTGCTTGGAGCCACGCTCTCCCAGGTCCTGTGTGGACTCGAGCGTCGCACTCCCCCGGACGACGCCGCCCGTCACGCTGTTGAGGTGGTGCACATCGATGTGCGAGCCAAACGCGCGCTCCGTCGCGAAATCCGTCCCCAGAGCAGCGGCCCAGCTCGCGGCGGATTCCAGAAGCGATATCGTGGCGCCCCCGTGCAGAAAGCCAAAGGGCTGAACGAGTGCATCGGTCACCGGCATCTCCATGAGCACGTGGGTGGGAGACTCTTCCAGCACGCGCAGACCGAGGGTCTTTGCCATACCTGTGATATGCAGCACCTCGTCTGGGCGCATCGCCCCACCTTGCCTTTCCGCATGCCGTAAACGACATCTCGCATTTTCGAAAGCCGGGCACGCAAGCGCAGCACCGGATTATTCGTCCGGCTTTACTGTTTATGACAAACGCAGACGCGATGCAAGATGCCCGCACATGCAACAGGGCGCCACCGCATGGTCTGCCGCCAAACGATGACGCCCCGTTTCACAAGGACTGCAGCGAAAGTTCGCCACATCCTAAAGGAGGGGGACTTGTTCACATAACTGCGAGTGTGGGCCGAGCATGCCGACTTTCGGAACGCTCGATCGTGGAATTCCCATTTACCTTCAAACAAGGACAGAATTTCATCTAGGATTATTCATAGACAATGGTCAAAAATGAAATGTGCACATACCCCGAATGTGCAAGATGCCCGCATGAATCTCGCATGCGGGCACCTGCGGCTGGTTACAAGCTACTCGAGGAAACCCGCTAGGCGTTGAGTCCGCCCCACTCCTCCTGGAACAGCGCGGCATCCATGGTCTTCAAGTCGTCGGAAACAGCCGGCGTAAAGCCCATGTGGGCGATGACGTCTTTCTCGACGTCGACGCCAGGAGCGACCTCAATGAGCGTGACGACGCCGTCGATGAGCTGGAAGACCGCACGCTCGGTCACGTACAGGACCGTCTGGTCCTTGCCGGCATATTTGCCCGAGAACGTCACCTGTTGCACGTGCTCGACGAACTTCTCCGCCGTGCCCTCTTCGACGATCTTGAGCGCGCCGTCGGCGATTTCCTCTTTTGCGTGCGCCATGAACGTGCCGGCGAACACGACCTTCTTGGCACTTTGGGTGATGTCGATGAAGCCACCGGGGCCGGACAGGCGGTTGCCGAACTTGGAGACGTTGAGGTTGCCCTCGGAGTCGGCCTCCGCAAGCCCGAGGACCGTGATGTCGAGGCCGCCGCCGTCAATGAAGTCGAACATGTCGTTGTGGCGCATGATCGCCTGGGCGTTGTAGTTGCTGCCAAAGTTGGGCAGCGCCGCGGGCACGCCGCCTACGCCGCCAGCCTCTGCGGTAATGGTGATCTTATCGAGCTGACCTTCTTCTGCGACGATGGAGGCGACATCCGCGGGAATGCCCACGCCCAGGTTGCAGATGCTTCCCGAGGTAAGCTCCTGCGCGCAGCGACGGCAGATGACCTTGCGCGGCGAGAGGTCGAGCACGGGGAGCTGGTCGAGCGGCTTTTTGATCTGCCCGGAGAAAGCGGGCTCGTAGTAGACGCCCTCCGTCTGCCAGCAGCAGTCCTTCTCGGTCGCCTGGACGACATAGTCGACCATGATGCCGGGGATCTGGACCTTCTTCGGGTCGAGCGTCCCGCGCTGTGCGAGGTACTCGACCTGCACGATGACGATGCCGCCCGTGTTCTTTGCCGCCATGGCAACGGACAGCCCCTCGTTCATGACGCTCTCGTGGTCGAACGTGATGTTGCCGTCTTCGTCGGCGACCGTGCCGCGCAGCAGCGCGACATCGAGGGGGAAGCCCTTGTAGAACAGGTAGTCCTCGCCGTTGAACTGGACGAGCTCGGCCGCATCGTCGGTGGTCTCCTTGTTCATGCGGCCGCCCTCGAGGCGAGGGTCGACGAACGTGCCCAGGCCGACCTTGGTGAGCAGGCCGGGGCGACCTGCCGCAATCTCACGCCAGAGGTTGACAATGACGCCCTGCGGCAGGCAATGGCACTGGATCTTGCCCTCCTGGACCTGCTTGCACAGCGTGAACGCGGAGCCGATATGCGCCGCCGACCAGCGCGTCACCAGACCGGGCCCTGCCTCGCCAAGAACCGTGACGCCGCGGGTCTTCCAGTCGCCCATGGCACAGCCCTGTTTCAGGTTGATGTTGCAGGGGTGCCCCGTTTCCTTGAAACGATCGCGCATCGCGCGGGCGACTTCTTCTGCCCATCCGGAAAGCCCCATGCCGGCGATGCCAACCGTCGCGCCATCGGGAATGAGTTCTGCCGCACGTTGAGCTGAAATAAACTCGGCCATATTCGCCATCCTCCTCGTGTACTGAACGATGTCATAACACTTTACTCTTCTGGGATGGAGCAAGGTGCATCGCGCGGGCGCCCCCGAGAATTTTGTGCCGCATGCCGCATGAATTCGCGTGGCGTAGTGCCAGAGGCAAAGGGGGTGCCCCACCTGCAAGCGCAGCAGCACGCGCCCTGTGGCGTGCCGAGATGAGACGGCGACTCCCGCCCGCCGCAGCTACTCTGCCCCGAGCTTGAAGTCGTCGCTGAGCTCTGCCCAGGAATCCATGCGCCGTTTGAGCTCCGTCTTGTCCTGCTCGTCATCGCTCAGCGCGATCAGGTCCCAGCGCATCTCGTCGAGCGCGGTCACGACGGCGTCGATCTTGCCGTAGGGAATGGAAATCATGAAGCGACCCGATGGGTAGACACCCCTTCTGCGCATGCCATGGCCGAGCCCCGTCATCATGTAGTTGACCTTGTCCTTGACGTATGGGTAGGCATACAGCCACGCGCAGCCCATCACGCAGGAGCTCTTGCTCTCCCACAGGTCGCCCGAAAGGTAGCTGGTCGCCCGCATGAGGATGTCTGCTTGCTCGAAGCCCGCCACCACGAAGACCAGGTCCGGGTCGAAGTCGCACAAAGCGACGGGCGCGAAGACGACGAAGTTCGTGGCGCCCGGGTTCAGACAGGATATCTCGTGGTACAGGCGCGCGTTTGCCGCCTGCGTCTTGAAGACGCCAAAGTCGAACCCCGCCTGGCCGCTTGCCCCCAGCGCGGGCTTGGGTTCCATCCCGAGGACCATCTTTCCCATGCAGTCCTCGTCGTCTTTGCTGATGAAAAACGCCCTGTTCTCGAGTGCGGCCTTCTTGGCGAACTGGCACAGCGAGAGTTTCTCGTCGACGTGCTCGACTCCTGCCGGACGTGCGAAGCAGTACTTGACCGCGACGGGCTGAATCTCACAGCCCAGCTTTCCGAACAGGTCCTTTGCCTTTTGCGACAGCATACCCTCTCCCCTCTCGCGCCCGCGGGCCTCTCACACCATCTCGTGAGTGGCGTACATCGGGTCGTCTTTCCACAGGACGACCGTGCCCGCCTTGCGGGTCTCTTTGAGGTCGATGATACGCTGGTTGGAAGAGCCCATGAAGCGCAGCGTCACGCTGTAGAGGTCCTGCTTGAACGGCCCGTCCACGAGGATGTCCAGAGCGTCGAGCAGACGGTCGGTGACCTCGGTGTGCCGCGGGCTCTTTGGGTCGACGAGGTCCTCGTAGGTGTCGCCCGTGAAGCACCAGATGGTCTTGTCGGGGTATGCGTCCTTGATGCGCTCCACGAAGTCGACGAGCCCGCGCTGGTTTTCCGGTTCCATCGGCTCGCCGCCCAGGATGGTCAGCCCGTCGATGTAGTCGTGGTCCAGGCTCGTGATAATCTCGTTTTCGACAGCGCCGGTAAACTCCTTGCCGTTGTCGAATGCCCAGGTCTCGGGCTGGAAGCAGCCCTTGCAATGATG
>JBJEHP010000204.1:0-2088 GCA_051876145.1 Coriobacteriales bacterium
CGCAGTCGGTCGGCGGCCTGAACTTCAAGTTGTTAGCGTTCGGCTCAGCCGATAGCTTCATCGCACAAGCATAAGGCGCTCCGGGGTATTCCCGGGGCGCCTTATTGTTCCTGTACCATCTGCACCATCACGGTTAAAAGTCCCGGCGCCGCAGTAGCGTCGATGCCGAAGAACTCCTCGTAGTAGAACACGCCGGGCAGTGCGCTTCTCGCGGCAAGCTCCGCGTTTATACGCCGGTAGAGCGCCGAGATGTCTTCATCCGGCTGCTGATGCGCCACGAGGTAGTCTCCTGCGGGGCGCTCGAAGCGCATGAGGCCGAACCCTGCCGCCTCGCCTGCGTCCATGAGCTTGCTGTCGGGAATCAGCAGGTAGCGCTGGCGGTCGACTTCCCCGCGCTGCGCGTCGGCGCTCGAAAGGCAAACGGCGACGGGCTCGAAGCGCTTGATGAGCTGGGAGATGGTCTCGACGAGCTCGCGGTCGTCGAGTGTGTCGAGGCGCCTCGAGAGCCAGAACCCCTCTGCGGGCTTGGAGGCGACTTCGAGGTCCGGTTTGCCCTCATCGGCGTTCACAGCGGGGTCCATGGCGCCAAACGTGCTCTCTAAGACGCGCTTCACGTTGACGAGGTGCTCGATGCGTCCGTCGAGTGCCCGCATGACCTCGGCAATCCGCGCGCCACGCGTCTTGTCGTCTTCGAGCGCGAGAAACTCCTTTATCTGCTTCAGGCTCATGCCCGCCTCTTTCAGGCAGGTGATGAGCAGGAACGTCTCGTATTGCCGGTACGAGTACTGGCGGTAGCCGTTGTTCGCGATATGGATGGGGGAGAGCAGGCCGATGTCGTCGTAGTGGAACAGGGTCTGCTTCTTCACGCCGCACAGCTTCGCGAACTGCCCCGTGCTGTAGAACTGCTCAGCCAATTTTTTCTCCAGAAATCTCCGCCGTTTCCCTTGAGTATACGGTAACCGTATAGTTTATGGTGGTCACGTTGAAACGATAGCGGGCGCCATTTTGGGACAGCGCGCCTGCTCGTACGAAGGTACTTCAGAGGAAGGAGCGGCACTCACATACGTTCGGCACTCGATTCCCTGCAAAGAATGAGTGCGCAAAGCGGGCGGTCAGCCTTGAGGGGCTTGCCGCCCGCTTTCTTTCAAGTCGGATACCTTCGCGTTTTTATGTCTCATGCATGCAGTAAAGTGTGCACAGCTACAAACCTTCAAGCACGAGGGGAGGGTGCGAACATGGACTTCGACCCAAGGCTCTTCGAATTCACCGAAGAGGAAAAGCAGCTTTTGCGCGAGAGGCACACGGCACAGCAGGCGCTGTTGTCCGAATACGCCTGCAAGGACAGCGAGGGCATCCGCGAGCGCATGGAGCACTACCAAGACCCCGATGTGTACCTCGGGCGCCCGTGCTTCGTCGTCGACGTCGAGAAGATCGTCCACAACCCCTTCTATTCACGCTGCGCCGACAAGACGCAGGTCTTCAGCTTTGTCCGCAATGACGACATTACCCGCCGCTCGTTCCACCTGCAGGTGGTGAGCAGGGTCGGGCGCACCATCGGCGCCGCCCTCGGCCTCAACCTCGACCTCATCGAGGCCATCGCCATCGGGCACGACCTCGGGCATACGCCGTTTGGCCACGAGGGCGAGCACTACCTGTCCGAGCTCTACCATGCGCGCACGGGGCGCTACTTCAACCACAACGTCCACAGCGTGCGGCTGCTCAAGACCATCGCGGGCACCAACCTGTGCCTGCAGACCTACAACGGCATCATCACGCATTGCGGAGAGAAGACCTTCCTCGAGTACCGCCCCAAGCCCTGTCCGACGTTTGCCGACCTCGACGCGCTGGTCGAGAAATGCTACGTCGACCAGAACAACATCCGCGACCTTCGCCCGAGCACGCTCGAGGGCTGCGTCGTCCGCATCAGCGACATCATCGCCTACGTGGGCAAAGACCGCCAGGATGCCGCGCGCATCAAGCTCCGCGGTGTCGACGATTACGACGAGAGTCCCGTTGTCGGCAAGCTCAACCACCAGATCATCTACAACGTCACGCGCAACATCATCAAGAACTCCCTCGGAAAGGACT
>JBJEHP010000205.1:0-2087 GCA_051876145.1 Coriobacteriales bacterium
CCACCGTCGAGTACTACGTCAACGAGAAGCGCGGGTCGACGGCGGTCAAGGTCGCCGACACGGCCGCGGGCACCATAGAAAAGCAGATCAACCAGACGTTCTCGGACACCGTGGCGCAAAAGGTCGCAGGGGCCCTCAAGAGCGGGGCGGAAGACTCGGTCGACAGCCTCGACCAGAAGGACGCCGACGTGCAGGCGAAGCTCGCCAACGCGAGCAAGCTCCTCACGCAGACGGCAGATGCCCTGGACGGCGCTTCGGACTCCATCGACACCTGGCGCACGACGGTGATCAGCGCGCAGGTTACGCTCGGCGCGCTGTCGCAGGGCGTTCCGAACGTCTCGAACGCGCTCGAGCAGGGCAGCACCGACTTGGCCCAGCTCAGGAAAGAATCGGGCGAATTCGGCAACTCGCTTTCCACCGCGATCGTCGACACGGGCGTGGCGCTGGGCAAGACTTCTGCGCAGGTGGCGAGCTCTGCCTCGAACCTGGCCAAGGCAGCAGACGAGGCCCAGGGCTCGGTCTCTGCCGCAACCGATCGCATCGACGCGCTGATCGATGCCAACAACGCGCTCATCACGCAGCTCGAGGGCTCGAAGACCGGGCTGCCAGACGACGCGCAGGCAACCATCGACTCGACCATCGAGCTGCTCAAGAAGCAAAACGAGAATCTGCGCAACACGGCGAGCTCGCTTACGCAGGTGAGCTCGGACATCGCGAAGGCGACGGGCGAGGCATCGCAGGCGATTGACGACCTCAACGACGACGTGCAGCAGGGCACGAAGAACGTGCAGGATGCCGGCACGGCCTACACCACCCAGATCCAGCCCGCTATCTCGAGCACGGCAGACAGCCTCGCGGGGTCGCTTTCCTCGCTGTCTTCTGCGACGCAGACCCTCACTCCCAAGATCAAACAGCTGCAAGATCTGCTGTCCAACGTCGACAGCACGCTCAAGCAGGCGCAAGGCTCGCTCACGGACGCCAGCACGTCCATCAAGGGCACGCGCGATCACGTGGATTCGACCATCACGGACCTCCACGGCATCATCCAGTCAGCGGAGCTCGAGGGGCTTTCTTCGGTGCTGGGCCTCGAGCCCACGCGCGTCGGCGACTTCATGAAGTCGCCGGTCACGCTCACGACGGAGAAGCTCTACCCGCTTGAGCACTACGGCGCGGCCGTCGCCCCGTTCTATTGCAACCTCGCCATCTGGATCGGCTGCTTCATGCTGATCGCCATCTTCAAGCTCGAGGTGGACAAAGAGGGCTTCGAGAGCATGACGGCGACGCAGGAGTACTTCGGGCGCTGGCTGCTGTTCGCGATCATGTCCGCCATCCAGGCGCTCATCATCTGCGTCGGGTGCGTCGCGCTCGGCATGGGCGTCGAGAACCCCGGGCTGTTCGTGCTCGCCGGCCTGTTCACGAGCTTCGCGTTCGTCAACATCGTGTTCTGCCTGGCCATGCTGTTCAGGCACATCGGCAAGGCTCTCGCCGTCATCTTGCTGATCATGCAGATCCCCGGCTCGTCGGGCATGTATCCCATCGAGGTCATGCCGCCGTTTTTCCAAGGCGTGCACCCGCTTCTGCCGTTCACGTACGGCATCAACGCGATGCGCGAGGCGGTGGGCGGCATGTACGACGGCGTCTATGTGGAAAATCTCGGCACCCTCGTCGTGTTCGCCCTCGTCGCGCTTGCACTTGGCCTGCTGCTGAGGCCCTATCTGCTCAACCTCAACGCGCTGTTCGACAACCGCCTCGAGCGCACGACGTTCATGATCACGGAAAACCAGGGAAGGACGCGCCCGCGTTACCGCGTGCGCAATGTCGTCAAGGCGCTGCTCGCCAACGAGCACTACCACGACCTGCTCATCAAGCGCATGGTCGGCTTCAACCGCATGTACCCGCGCCTTGTCGGCGCCGGGCAGTTCCTCGTGTTCCTGCTGCCTCTGTTCGTCATCGTGATCTCGTCGCTGTTCCACACGCACCAAAACGCGAAGATCGTCCTGCTCGTGGTGTTCGTGCTCACCGTCGTCATCATCGACGGCCTCATGATCTTCACCGAGTTCATGCGCGACAACTTCGAAAATCAGCTG
>JBJEHP010000206.1:0-2078 GCA_051876145.1 Coriobacteriales bacterium
TTGATCGTGCTCGCCTTGCCGCCGGTCTTGCGCGCGCCCGATTCGATGATGTCGGGGTAGATCGTGCCCTGGGCCAAGAACTCCACGCCGTCCAGGTCCTGCGCAACGGCGAAGAACTCCTTCCAGAACTGCGTGCCGATGATCTGGCGCTTTTTCTCGGGCTCGGTCACGCCCTCGAGCAGCTTGAGGTAGCGCTCCTCGGCATGCACGTGCACGAAGTCAACATCGAACTGCTTGGTGAAGACCTCCTCGACCTGCTCAGGCTCGTCTTTGCGCAGGAGCCCATGGTTGACGAAGACGCAGGTGAGCTGCTTGCCGATTGCCTTTGCGCACAGCGCGGCGACAACCGAGGAGTCCACGCCACCAGAAAGGCCCAAGATGACGCGCTTGTCCCCCACCTTCTCGCGGATCTCTGCAACCTTCTGATCGACGATGTTGTCCATCTTCCACGTCGCCTTGAGCCCGCAGATGTCGAACAGGAAGTTCTCGAGCATGCGCTTGCCGTTCTTGGTGTGGCGCACCTCGGGGTGGAACTGCGTCGCATAGAACTTGCGCTCGGCGTTTTCCATCGAGGCAACCGGGCAGTTAGCCGTCGTGGAGGTGATGACGAAGCCATCGGGCACCTCGGAAACCGTGTCGCGGTGGCTCATCCACACCGTCTGCTCGTCGGGCGTGCCGTCGAGCAGCTGAGAGGCGCCGGCACGCGTGATGTCGGTGTGCCCGTACTCGCCCTTGTCGGTGTGCCCGACCTTGCCGCCCAGCGTGACGGCCATGATCTGCTGTCCATAGCAGAAGCCGAGCACGGGCACGCCCAGCTCGAACACCTTCGGGTCGACGGACGGGGCGTCGTCCGCGTACACGCTCGCCGGCCCTCCCGACAAGATGATCGCAGACGGGCTGGCCGCCTTCATCTCGTCGGCAGACGCATCGCAGGAGACAATCTCGGAATAGACGCCGAGGTCGCGCACGCGACGGGCAATGAGCTGCCCGTACTGGGCGCCAAAGTCGACTACGAGAACCTTCTGGTCTTGTGCAGTGGAGTTCGCCATCGTGTTACTCTCCCCTATTTGGAAACGTTGAACTTGAAGTGCATGACGTCGCCGTCTTCGACGACGTAGTCCTTGCCCTCTTGGCGCAGACGACCGTGCTCGCGGCAGCCAGCCTCTCCGCCGTACTTGATGTAGTCGTCATACGACGCCGTCTCGGCCTTGATGAAGCCCTTCTCGAAGTCCGTGTGGATGACGCCCGCGGCCTGCGGCGCCTTGGCGCCGATTGGGATCGTCCACGCCTTGACCTCCATCTCGCCCGCCGTGAAGAACGACTGCAGGCCGAGCAGCTTGTAGGCGGCCTTTGCCAGGCGCGCAAGGCCCGACTCCTCGAGGCCGAGGTCGGCGAGGAACTCGGCCTTCTCGTCATCGTCGAGCTCGGCAAGCTCGGCTTCGACCTGCGCGCAGATCGGCAGCGGCTTGACGCCGTCGATTTCCTCGAAATCTGCCGTGACCTGGTCTTCATCGACGTTCGCGAGGTACATGACCGGCTTCATGGTGAGCAGGTGCAAGTCGTACAGCAGTTCGCGCTCCTCGTCGGTCATCTCCATGAGGCGCGCGGGGTTGCCATCGTTGAGCCAGTCGCCCATGCGCTTGGCAATCTCGTACTTGGGAACGTTGGCCTTGTCACGCTTGGAGTCCTTCTCCAGACGCGGCAACGCGTGCTCGAGCGTCGCGAGGTCTGCCAAGACGAGCTCGGTGCGAATCGTTTCCACATCGGAGATGGGGTCATGGCTGCTCTCGTGACGGATGACGTCCGGATCGCTGAAATAGCGGACGACCTCGCAGATGGCATCGGTCTCGCGGATGTTCGCCAAGAACTGGTTGCCCAGGCCCTCGCCTTCGCTCGCGCCCTTGACCAGGCCCGCGATGTCGACGAACTCAACCGTCGCCGGGACGATACGGCCCGGATGGACGATCTCTGCGAGCTTGCCCAGACGCTCATCGGGAACAGGCACGATGCCGACGTTGGGGTCGATGGTTGCGAACGGATAGTTTGCTGCGAGGCCGGTCTGGTCCGTCAGCGCAGTG
>JBJEHP010000207.1:0-2073 GCA_051876145.1 Coriobacteriales bacterium
GATGCCGATGATGCGGTCGATAGCCTTCGGGCCCACGCCCGTGCCCGTGCAGGCGCCGCCCGCGCAGCACGAAGACGACGTGACGAACGGATACGTGCCGTGGTCGATGTCGAGCATCGTGGCCTGCGCGCCCTCGAACAGGATGTTCTTGCCGGCCTCAAGCTGCTCGTTCAGGAAGAGCGAGCTCTCCACGATGTACGGGCGGATGCGCTCGGCGTACGGCAGGTACGTCTCGCAGATCTGGTCGACGGTGTAGGTGGGGAGCTCGTAGACCTTCTCGAGGATGGGGTTGGTGTAGCTGAGGGCCGCCTCCAGCTTCTCGCGGAAGATCTTCTCGTCCAGCATGTCCTGGATGCGCAGGCCCGTGCGGTTCATCTTGTCCATGTAGCAGGGACCGACGCCGCGCTTGGTGGTGCCGATCAGGTTCTTGCCGAGCTTCTTCTCGTGCGCGCCGTCGAGGTCCTTGTGGTACGGCATGACGATGTGCGCGTTGCCGGAGATCTTGAGGTCATCGCACGAGATGCCCTGCTCCTCGAGGGTGTCGATCTCGCCCAGCAGCACCTCGGGGTCCACGATGCAGCCGTTGCCGATCACTGGGTACGTCCCCTTGTACATGACGCCGGAGGGCACCTGGTGCAGGGCCAGCTTGTGCCCGTTGGCGACCACCGTGTGGCCGGCGTTCGCGCCACCGGCGTAGCGGCACACGACGTCGAAGTCGCCCGAGATGAGGTCGGTCACCTTGCCCTTGCCTTCGTCTCCCCATTGCGTACCAACGAGCACTGTTGCAGGCATTGCATCCTCCTGTTGGGTCAAAAACTGCCTTCGGCGCACCTGCGCCGGCACGTCACAGTATAGGGCACGAGAAGAGCCGCCGCCCTTCTCGCGCCCCCAAACTGACGCCGTATGCAATTCTTCCGCGCTACTCCATGTGCCTGGTGTCGACCTCCACGAACTTGGTGGATCCGGGCAGGAACATGAGCGGCACGATGTTGAGCGGGCCGGAACGGTTCTTCGCGATGATGAACTCCGTCACGTTCATGTCCGGGCGGTCGTCGCGCGCGGCCTCCTCCTCGGTCATGGAGCGGTCCAGCAGGATGACGATGTCGGCGTCCTGCTCGATGGAGCCGGACTCGCGCAGGTCGGAAAGCTGCGGGCGCTGGCCCTTCCTGTCCGTTACCTGACGGTTGAGCTGCGATAGCGCCACCACGGGGACCTCGAGGTCCTTCGCCATGATCTTGATGCCGCGCGACATCTCGGAGACCTCTGTTGCGCGGCTGTCAGCGCGGTGCCCGCCCGCCGGTGGCGAGAGCAGCTGCAGGTAGTCGACCATGACCATGCCCTTGGGCTTGTCCTTGAGCATGCGGCGCGCCTTGGCCCTGATCTCCGTCACCGTCGTGCCCGGCGTGTCGTCGATCATGATGTCGAGCTGCGACAGGTCGCGCGTGGCGTCCAGGATCGTGGGCCACTGGTCGTCCTTGATGTTGCCGCCGCGGATGGCGGAGAGCGGGATCTTGGCCTGTGCGGAAAGCAGGCGCTGCGCGATTTCCGCCTTGCTCATCTCGAGCGAGAAGAACGCGACGCTCGCGCCCGCGGCCGCGGCGTTGACCGCAAGGTTGAGCGCGAAGGACGTCTTGCCCACGCCGGGTCGGGCGCCGACGACGACCATCTGGCCGGGGCGGAGGCCCTGCAGGCTCGCGTCGATCCCGGGGTAGCCGGTCGAGACGCCGATCATCCCCTGGGGGTTCTGGCTCATCTCGCTCAGCTCGTTGTAGAGGTCGCCCATGACGTCGGTCAGGGTCGAGTAGCTGTCGCCTATCTCGCGGTTAGTGACGCCCAGCAGGAGGTTCTCGGCGGAGTCCACGACCTCCTTCGTGTCCTCCGGCGCGTCGAAGGCGAGCGCCGTGATCTTGGAGGCCGCCTCGATGATCGCACGGAGCGTCGCGTCCCTGTGGAGGATCTCGACGTGATGCTGCCAGCTGGCGAGCGAGAACGAGTTGGTGTTGAGGTCGAGGATGTAGGCCATCCCGCCCACACGGTCGAGGTTGCCCGTGCTGCGCAGGTGGTCCGCGAGCG
>JBJEHP010000208.1:0-2063 GCA_051876145.1 Coriobacteriales bacterium
GGAATCTCCTTATAGGCAGCAGCGCCGTCCAGTTCATTCCCTGGCATGGAGAACCGCTGCGACCGCTCAGTGTCCAGCTCATCCATTCGCGCGACGATGTGATCCAAGATTTCTTGTTTGCTGGCGAAATGCTTATAAAGGGCGGCCTTCGAGATTCCGACCTGCTTCGCGATATCGCTCAAAGACGTGCCCAGGTATCCCTTTTCAGAGAACAACCGCAGCGCTGCTTCTGTGATCCGATCCTTCGTGCTCGGTTCCATATCAGTCCTCTCTATACTAGGTGACCGAACGGTAACCTAGTATAGTTACCGTTCGGTCACCTGTCAAGAAAGCATGCAAGATGCCGGAGAGGCGGGCAATCTCATCGAGAGCGTGGGCGTCGCCCCGCTTGCCGCCTTCGCGCTCTGGGCCGCGCTGGTCCAGAGCGTCGACGTCCAATCGGTGGGCCAGAATAGGACGGAAACATCTCCGCCTTCCCTTCGGCAACGAGGAAGCAAATCGTATCAAGCGTGGTTGGCGGGGATGCACGGTCCCCCGGCCATCGGAGATTAGCGCCATGTTGGTTACGCGCGCCTGATGCCTGCGACCAGTTGCCGTTCGACTGTGCCCGGTTGTATACTGCGCCCGACGGGGCAATCGTGCCCGCGTAAACACATCTTAGGGGATGTCTTTTTGGTCATTGTTCTTTAGGGAACGGTTAATCGCAGAGCGCTTTTGAAAAGGCCGCATCAAGGCCTTGTGTTTTTGCGCCGTTCCGCACCTGTTTTCACCATCAGCTCAGCAAACAGGAGTAACAATGAACAACTTCTCAAAAGCGAATAGCTTTGACGTCAACCTTGTCCGATCGAAGATCATGGGCCCCAATCCGCTTAAGCTCTGCGAGGAACTTCTTCGCGGCGTGAATATCGCGAAGGGGTCGCGCGTGTGCGACCTCGGCTCCGGCGCTGGTATAACAAGCGTGATGCTTGCGCGCGAATACGGGCTCGACGTGTACGCCGTCGACCTGTGGAGCGACCCCGATGAGAATCGCGCGTTCTTTCGAGAGATGAGCGTGCCGGACGAGCGGATTCATCCTGTCAAGGCCAACGCCGCGGAAGGCCTGCCTTTCGAGCCGGAGTTCTTCGACGGCGTGGTGAGCATCGATTCATATAACTATTTCGGACGCGATCCGTACTATCTGGGGGAGAGGCTTCTTCCGTATGTGAAGTCTGGCGGAAGGATTTACCTTTCCATCCCCGGCATGGTGCGCGACTGCCATGACGCGCTGCCGGCATGTCTGCTCGCATCCTGGGACGCAGAGCAGCTTGATTATATGCACGATTTGGCTTGGTGGCGAGACATGATTGGCCTAACGAGCGGCGTAATTATCGAGGATATGCACCAGATGACGTGCACGTCCGAGGCATGGGTTGACTGGATTACCTGCGATAACGAGTACGCTCAAGGCGACCGCGCGGCCGTTGAGGCGGGTGCGCTCGAGTTCTTGAATACCATCGCGGTCACGCTTGTGAAAGCCTAGGCTAGGTAACTGAAAAATGGGGCGTCGGGCGCTTCTCGTGCGTCTTGCTACGCATGAGAGCCTTGGCGCGGCAACCATCCGATGATAAGAGGCAATCAGTCACCTGGAAACGAGGGGTAATCAAATGCCGGGGGATCCCCCGGCATTTTCTTTGCCTAGGGAGGTTTCGCATGAGGGAGCTCTCGGCTCCAAGACGAAGAGGGACCTGATCCTCCCGTTCTTCGACAAGCTGGAGACCTTGCAGGCCTACTACATCGTAAAGATCTACTATGACGCCAGGCAGGGCATGGTCGCCGACGCGCTCCACGCCGCCTTCGAGTACGTGCCGAGCAAGCAGGTGATTACCTGCAGGAACTGTAGTCCCGCGGACTTCCGGCTCCAGCAGATAGCGGACTTTATCTACGAGATAGAGTTGGCCGTGATCAAGTATGAAGCTAACGAGGCCGGTGGAACTGAGAGGCTATTCTTCGGCACCAACGGCGACCCATGGAATCGCCCTGCCCCGCCCCGAAACCCGTGACCCAGATTTGGCCCCATGGATTCG
>JBJEHP010000209.1:0-2056 GCA_051876145.1 Coriobacteriales bacterium
ATCTCTCGTCACGGCCCGCGCCGCAAGAACTCATATCCCGCATTCTCACATACCAGCCGCCCCTCCATAGCCAAAAAGCAGCAAGCGGCGCACGAATTATTCATTTCCTATAGCAAACCGATACCGAACCGTTATAATCTTTGAGGTTTGAAAGCCTACGGCGCATGCATCACCGCAGGCTTTTTTGTTGGCTTGTTTGTAAGGAGACGGGGATGAAACCTTATAAGACCGTAATCTACAGCTTCCTGCTGGGCGGCTTGCTCGCCCTCATCGCGCAGGCAATGCTGGTCTGCACGCGCACCGCGTTCACCGGAACGCCGCTCGAGTTCTGGATCGGCGGCTCGGTCCTACTGCTCATGGGCGTTGTCGGCTGCTTCCTGGGTGGCTTCGGCAACTACCAGTACTTCGAGGAGTGGGCGACCTTCGGCGCGCTGCTCCCCTTCTCCGGCTTCGCCATGGCGGTCGGCATGAAGATGCACGGCCCCTATTCCAAGGGTGCCACCATGGGCAAGTCCGTCTGGGCAGGCTTGTGGCTCGTCATCTGGTTCAACCTCGTCGGCGCCGTCGTCTGCATCCTGTTCGGCTTCATCATGACCATGGCCGGTTGGCAGACGCCGCACTTCGATGCCAACAGCACGCCGCTCGTCTTCCCGGGCGCGTTTCTCATGGGCGGCATCCTGACCGCCGTCTTCCAGATCGTCTGGCTCATCGTCAAGTCGATTACCCCCAAGGCCAAACCCGTCTGGATCTTGATGTTCGCATGGATGATGGGCGCGATCTGCGCCCCCTGCGGTCTGTCCGGCTTCTTGGCGAGCACCTTCGGCGAGGGCTTCAGCGTCATGATCCCCGTCGGCGGCTACAACATGTACAACGTCGGCATGGACCTCGCGCTCGGCGAGACCGCCGTCGCCCTCACTCACCTCGGCGGCTTTTTGCTCGCCGTCGCGGGCCTGTTCTTCACCGGCCTGTTCACCTTCCTGATCTTCAAGGGCAAGTTCGGCCGCCGCACCGTCGCAGAGGCGCACCTGCTCAAGGCGCAGCGCGCGGTCGAAGAGCTCACCCCCAAGGTCGAGGCGGCAAAGAAGACTCAGGAAGCAGCAGCGCAAGCCGAGTAACCGCCACACACAGTTTCACATGCTCGAACACGAGGGCCGCTCCGATGGGTGCGGCCCTCTTCGTGTCTTCGAGCTTCATCTTGAGGGGATTATTCTGATGAAAATGCGATATTATCTCTTTTGAAGTTAATTAACCGAGTACTCTTTTACTAGCACTTGATGAATTACCAAGCACGTAGATGAGCGAGGCAATGAATTGAGCGACGTAATCGACTTCGAGAAACCCAGGCAATCAACCTACAGCATCGGGTTGGACATCGGCTCCACCACCACGAAAGCCGTCGTCCTCGACCCGCAGACTCACGCTGTCCTCTACTCGACCTACCGGCGCCACTTCGCGCACCAGGTAGAAAGCCTCGAGGCCATCGTCGAAGAGGTCTTCGAGCGCTTTCCGGGCCGCCCCTGCCGCTTTGCCATGAGCGGCTCGGGGAGCAAGGACCTCGCCGCCCAGCTCGGCATTCCCTACATTCAAGAAGTCGTCGCCAACGCGACGGCGGTCCAGAAGCTTTACCCGCACGCGCGCTGCGCCATCGAGCTCGGCGGGCAGGACGCCAAGATGATCTTCTTCGAGCGCGACGAGCAGACGGGCGTCATGACCGTGACCGACATGCGCATGAACGGCTCGTGTGCAGGCGGCACGGGCGCATTCATCGACGAAATCGCCGCGCTGCTCAAGATCGACGTCGAAAGGCTCGACGATGCGGCAGCCGCTGGATCAACGGTCTACGACATCTCGGGGCGCTGCGGCGTGTACGCCAAGACCGACATCCAGCCGCTCCTCAACGCCGGCGCGCGCAAGGAGGACCTCGCTCTCTCGACCTTTCACGCCATTGCCAAACAGACGCTCGGCGGCCTGGCGCAAGGACTCGACATCCACCCGCCCGTCATCTTCGAAGGCGGCCCGCTCACCTTCAACCCTCATCTGATCGGCGTGTTCGCCG
>JBJEHP010000210.1:0-7685 GCA_051876145.1 Coriobacteriales bacterium
GTGCCGGCCCCAACCGCATCGGCCAGGGCATCGAGTTCGACTACTGCTGCGTGCACGCGAGCTACGCCCTGCACGCCATGGGCTACGAGACCATCATGGTCAACTGCAACCCCGAGACGGTCTCGACCGACTACGACACCTCCGACCGCCTGTACTTCGAGCCGATTACCTACGAAGACGTCATGGACATCATCGACGCCGAGAAGCCCGACGGCGTCGTCGTCACGCTGGGCGGCCAGACGCCGCTCAAGCTGGCCCAGGCGCTCGAGGACGAGGGCGTGAACATCATGGGCACGAAGCCCGAGGCCATCGACCTGGCAGAAGACCGCGAGCGCTTCTCGGCACTGCTCGACGAGCTCGGCATCGCCTACCCGGCGGCGGGCGTCGCGAACTCCACCGAAGAGGCCCTCGAGGTCGCGCAGAAGATCGGCTACCCGCTGCTCGTCCGCCCGAGCTACGTTTTGGGCGGCCGCGGCATGGTCATCGCCTACGACGCGCAGTACCTCCAAAAGCACCTGCGCGAGGCGGCGCGCGTCACGCCCGACCACCCCGTCTACCTCGACAGCTTCCTCGAGTCCGCGACGGAATGCGATGTCGACGCGCTGTGCGACGGCGAGGACGTCTACATCGGCGCCATCCTCGAGCACATCGAGGAGGCCGGCATCCATTCCGGCGACTCCGCCTGCTGCACGCCTCCGTTCTCGTTCAGCGACAAGATCATCGCCACGCTCACCGACTACACGCGCCGTCTCGCGCTCGCCGTGGGCACGCGTGGCCTCGTCAACATCCAGTACGGCGTGAAAGACGGCAAGGTCTACGTCATCGAGGTCAACCCGCGCGCCTCGCGCACGGTCCCGTTCGTCAGCAAGGCGACGGGCGTGCCGCTTGCCAAGTGCGCCGCCCGCATCATGGCCGGCGAGAGCATCGCGTCGCTCGGCCTGCCCGAGGACAACGGCGGCATCGGGCACTTCGCCTGCAAGGAGGCCGTCATGCCCTTCGGGCGCTTCCCGGGCGCCGACACCATCCTGGGGCCCGAGATGAAGTCGACGGGCGAGGTCATGGGCATCGGCGGCGACTTCCCGTCGGCCTACGCCAAGACGCAGCTCGCCATCGACTACTCGCTTCCCAAGAGCGGCAAGGTCTTCATCTCGGTGTGCGACCGCGAGAAGCGCAACATCGTCCCGATCGCGCATGCGCTGCAGGACCTCGGCTTCCAGATCGTCTCGACCGGCGGCACCGGGCGCCTGCTCAAGGCCAACGGCCTCAAGGTCGAGATCACGCGCAAGATGCAGGAGCAGCGCCCCAACATCGGCGACCTCATCGCCAACGGAGAGATCGACCTGCTCATCAACATCCCGTTCGGGCAGGAGACGCGCGGCGACAGCTACCATCTGCGCAGCGCCGCGGTGCGCTACGGCATCTGCTACGTGACCACGCTCGCGGGCGCCAACGCCATGGCGCAGGCGATATCGGCAGTTCAGGAGGGGCGTCTCGAGCCTGTGGCCCTGCAGGACCTGCCCCAGAAGGATATGTAGCTCATGGCTGAGAAGTTTCAGGAAACGGGCGCGGTCCTCAAGAACGAGCGCATCGCCGACGGCATGTTCTGGCTGCAGGTGAAAGCGCCGGAAATCGCGCGCCACGCGCGCCCGGGACAGTTCGTCCACGTGCGCGTGACCGGCCCGTCGGTGCAGTTTCTGCGCATGCCCTTCGCCGTCTACGACGTGACGGGGGAGGCAGACGTCGTCGATATCTGCTACCAGGTGCTCGGCGAGGGCACCCGGCAGCTCTCCGGGCTTTCCTGCGGCGACGGGCTCGATTTGATCGGGCCCATCGGCAACGGCTGGAGCGTGCCGTCCGGCACCACGCACGCGCTCATGATCGCGGGCGGCGTCGGCGCCCCCGCGCTCAACCTGCTCGGCAGGCAGATGGCAGCTGACGGCATCGTGGTCGATGCCGTCATGGGCGCGCTGAACAAGGAGCGCCTGTGCTGTGTCGACCATCTCGAGCAGGCCGTGGCGGCAAGCGGTGGCACGCTCCACATCACGACCGACGACGGCAGCGTCGGTACGAAGGGCTTCGTGACCGCGGTAAGCGACGGGCTCATCGCCTCGGGCGCCTACGACTACGTCGCCATCTGCGGACCTCTGCCCATGGAGAGAAACGCCGCCCGCCCGGCGCTCGAGGCAGGCGTGCCCTGCCAAGTCTCGATGGAGAAGCTCATGGCATGCGGCGTGGGCGCGTGCCTGTCGTGCGTCGTCGACACGGTCGCGGGGCGCAAGCGCTGCTGCGTCGACGGCCCGGTCTTCGATGCCGCGGAGGTGATCTGGTAGCCATGCAGACGCAAAGCTATCCCGAATGCGCGCCCCAGGCCCCCGACCTTTCGGTCGACTTGGGCGGGCTGCACATGAAAAACCCGGTCACGGTGGCATCGGGCACCTTCGGCGCCGGTCAGGAGTACGCCGACTTCTTCGACGTCTCCCGCTTGGGCGCCATCACCACGAAAGGCGTGTCGAGCGAGCCGTGGGCCGGCAACGACGCGCCGCGCATCGCCGAGACGCCGTCTGGCATGCTCAACTCGATCGGCCTGCAGAACCCCGGCGTCGAGGCGTTCTGCCAAAACCAGGTCAAGTTCCTCGAGCAGCAGGACACGGCGGTCATCGTCAACGTCTCGGGCCATTCGATCCCCGATTACGTGCACGTCATCGAGCGCCTCGAGCAAGAACCCTGCGTCGATGCCTACGAGGTCAACATCTCGTGCCCCAACGTGGACGCGGGCGGCATGACGTTTGGCGTCGACCCCGCCATGGCGGCCAAGGTCACGTCCGCGTGCCGCGAGGCGACGCAGCGCCCGCTGCTCGTCAAGCTGAGCCCCAACGTCACCGACATCGCAGAGATCGCCCGCGCGGTGGAATCGGCGGGCGCCGATGCCGTGAGCCTCATCAACACGCTGCTCGGCATGGCCATCGACATCCGGCGCCGCAAGCCCGTGCTCGCGCGCGCGGTTGGCGGGCTTTCGGGCCCCGCCATCAAACCGGTCGCGCTGCGCATGGTTTGGGAGGTCCACAAGGCGGTGGAGATCCCCGTGCTGGGCATGGGCGGCATCGCCACGTGGCAAGACGCGGTCGAGTTCATGCTCGCCGGGGCAACGGCCGTGGCCGTCGGCGCCGCGAACTTCGCCGACCCGCTCGCCAGCATCCACGTACTGGAGGGCCTGACGCGCTACCTGGAAGAGCAGGGAATCTCTTCTGCACGAGAACTCATCGGAGCCTTGGAGGTCTAACAACCATGGATTGGAAAAACGAACCCGCTGCCAACAGAATCATCGTGGCGCTCGACTGCGCCCCCGACGAGGCCATCGCCCTTGGCGAGCAGCTCGCCGGGCATGCCCGCTGGGTCAAGGTCGGCATGACGCTCTACTACGCCGTCGGCCCCTCGATCGTGCGCCAGTTCCACAAGCTCGGCTTCAAGGTGTTTTTGGACCTCAAGCTCCACGACATCCCGCATCAGGTCTACGGTGCGGCCGCCTCGGTTGCTTCGGCGGGCGCTGACCTCATGACCGTGCACGCGGCAGGCGGCACGGACATGATGTCGTCGGCGGTCAAGGGCGCGCGCAAGGGCGCGGCCGATGTCGACTTGGATGCCGAGCGTCCGACGGTCTGCGCCATCACGGTGCTCACGAGCATGGACGCAGCCCAGCTCGCGGCCATCGGCGTGCAAGACGAGCCGGCGGCGGAGGTCGAGCGTCTGGCGGCGCTCGCGAAGGAGTCGGGGCTCGACGGCATCGTCTGCTCGCCCAAAGAGGCGGCTCAGATGCGCGCGCTTCTGGGCGAGGACGCGGTCATCATCACCCCGGGCGTGCGCCCCAGGGGCGCCGCGCTCGGCGACCAGAGCCGCGTGTCCACCCCCAAGGAGGCCTTCGAGGCGGGAGCCTCGCACCTCGTCATCGGACGTCCCATCACGAGGGCGACCGACCCGGTCGCGGCGTTCGACGAAATTGTCGCAAGCCTGAGCGAGTAGAGAGCCCCGCAAGAGGGGACGATTCGCGCTTTTCTCGCCGATGGGGTGTGCCAAAACCCCATCGGCGCGTTTGTCTTCGTGCGAGAGTGCTATGCTCGAAGGTGCATTAGCACACCGGCTGATTCCCAGCTCGAGTATGGTTTTCCTGCTGCTCGGCGCAGCGTCGCGCAAAGGCTGGCTGGGCCGAGTTGAATTCGGGTCCGGCGCTGCCGGTCCCACTAGACGAGGGGGTACGTTATGGCACTGCCCAAGCTGACTGACAAGCAACGCAAAGAAGCGCTCGAAAAGGCGGCAAAGGTCCGCAAGGAGCGCGCAGAGCTGCGCGAGGGGATCAAAGCCGGAAAGATTACCGTCGCCGAGGTCCTGGCAAAAAGCGACGACCCCGTCGTCGGGCGTATGAAGGTCTCGATGTTTCTCGAGTCCCTGCCCGGGTTTGGCAAGGCGAAGACCGACAAGCTCATGAAAGAGCTCGACATCTCGCCTTCGCGCCGCATCAAGGGGCTCGGCACCGCGCAGCGCGAGAAGCTGCTCGAAAGGTTTGGAGATAAGTAGATGTCAGGTTCGCTCTTCGTAATATCCGGTCCGTCGGGAGCAGGCAAGGGGACGCTGGTGCAGCGGCTCGTCGAGCGCGTGCCCCACACCTGGGTGTCCATCTCTGCCACGACGCGCGCCCCGCGCACGGGCGAGGTCGACGGCGTGCACTACCGCTTCATGACGCCGGAGGAGTTCGAGCGCACCATCGAGCAGGGCGGCTTTGCCGAGTGGGCAAACGTGCATTCCCACTACTACGGCACGCCCACCGGCCCGATCATCGAGCACCTCGAGGCAGGCGACAACGTCCTGCTCGAGATCGACGTCCAGGGAGGCTTCCAGGTACGCGAGAAGTTCCCCGACGCCAAGCTGCTGTTCATCGCGCCGCCCAGCATGGAGGTGCTCGAGCAGCGCCTGCGCGGGCGCGGCACCGACTCCGACGAAGAGATAGCAAAGCGCCTGAAAAACGCCAAAAGCGAGCTCGAGGCGTCCAAGGACTACGACATCGTCGTCGTCAACGACGATCTGGAAGAGGCTACCGATAAGCTCGCCGAGGTGTTAGAATCCTGACCCGGCTGTAGTTTGAAAGCCTGTTAGCTAATAAGGAGTTAAACGTATATGTCTATTGTGGAACCGCGCATCGACACCCTTCTCGACAAGACGGAAGAGGACAAGTACCTTCTGTGCGCCGTCGCATCCAAGCGCGCTCGCGACATCAACGACATGATGCGCGGCCAGCGCGACCGTGCCGTCGCACGCCAGTCCGTCAGCGAGATCGCGGAGTTCGCAGGCCGTAAGCCGCTCTCGCTTGCCATGGAAGAGATCGCGCGCGGCGAGGTCTCCTACGACAAGAAGAGCTTCGAAGAAGCAGAATCGTAAGGGTTGCATTTGTTCGAGCGTATTTGCCTGGTCCACTATCACGAAATCGGCCTCAAGGGCCGCAATCGCGCAAGCTTCGAGCACCGTCTCCTCATGAACATGGAGGCGGCGCTCGCTTCGTATGAGACCGATGAAATCTCCCGTATCTCGGGCCATCTCCTGGTCGTTCTGAAGCACGGCGACCAGATCGGGGAGGTCTCGCGTATCCTGCTGCAGATCCCCGGGGTGGCGCGCGTATCGTCCGGTTGGAGATGCGCCCGCGAGCCCGAGCAGTACTGCAAGGCCGCGGAGCTCGCCCTCGTGGACTGCGGGCCCTACCAGACCTTCAAGGTCGACGCCCGCCGTTCCAACACCGACTATCCCATCAACTCGATGGAGCTCAACCAGCTGGTCGGCGCGCACCTGTGTGCGTTCGCGCCCGACAAGAAGGTCCAGATGAAGGATCCGGACGTCAAGGTGCACGTCAACGTCATCCAGGGCAGCGTCTACGTCTACTCGCGCACCGAGCGCGGCGTCGGCGGGCTTCCCGTGGGCTCTGCCGGCAAGGTCGTGAGCCTCATCTCCGGCGGCATCGACAGCCCCGTCGCCTCGTGGCGCCTCATGAAGCGCGGCGCCGTGGTCGTGGGCGTCCACTTTTCCGGGCGTCCCCAGACAAGCGATGCGAGCGAGTACGTCGTCGACGACCTCGCGCATGCCCTCGCCCCGGCAGGCGGCTTCGGCCGCATCTACTACGTGCCGTTCGGGAGCTACCAGAAGATCATCGCGAGCGAATGCCCGCCCAACCTGCGCATCATCTTGTACCGGCGCCTCATGCTGCGCGTCGCCGAGCGCATCGCCTGGCTCGAGAAGGCCAAGGCGCTCGTGACGGGCGAGTCGCTCGGGCAGGTCGCGAGCCAGACGCTCGAGAACATCATGGCGGTCAACTCCGTCGTCAAGATGCCGGTGCTGCGCCCGCTCATCGGCGCCGACAAGCTCGAGATCATCGACACGGCCAAGCAGATCGGCACGTTCGAGATCTCGTCGCGTCCCGCCGACGACTGCTGCACGCTGTTCATGCCGCGCAGCCCCGAGACGCACGCGCGCATCGTCGACTGCGAGCGCGCCGAGGAGGGCCTTGACCTCGACGCCTGGGTCGACGAGATCATGGAGCACCTCGAGTACCGCGACTATCCCTGCCCTGCGTACCGCGCGCCCAAGAAGATGCCGGAAGGCGCGAAGGCGCTCGACGCGTGCTGAGCGCCAAGGGGAGGAACATGGAATCGAGCCAAGTCCGCCTGACCATTCCCGACGGCCTCGATAGGGCGGCGCTGTGCGGCGTGGGCGATGCGAACCTGCGCGCCGTCGAGGAGCTGTTCGACGCGACCGTCGCGCTGCGCAGCGACCAGATCGTCGTCACGGGCAGCGCGGCCGACATCTCCGTCATCGCCTCGCTGCTCTCCGAGCTCATCGCCATGGTCGAGTCGGGGGCGTTCCCATCGGTCGAGGACGTGAAGCGATGCGCCGAGGTGCTCGGCAACTCCGACTTCTCGCCGTCGTTTCTGCGCGAGGACACGCTGCTCACCTACCGCGGGCGCGCCATCAGGCCCAAGACGAGCGGCCAGAAGCAGTACTGCGACGCCATCCGCGCCAACACGGTCACCTTCGGCATCGGGCCTGCCGGCACGGGCAAGACCTACCTTGCCATGGCGATGGCCATCGCGGCGCTCAAGCGCAAGGAAATCGGCCGCATCGTGCTCACGCGCCCGGTCGTCGAGGCGGGGGAGAACCTCGGGTTTCTGCCCGGCACCCTCACCGAGAAGGTGGACCCCTACGTGCGGCCGCTCTACGACGCGCTGTTCGACATGACCGACATGGAAAAGGGCAACCAGCTGCTCGAGCAGGGCGTCATCGAGATCGCGCCGCTCGCGTTCATGCGCGGGCGCACGTTCAACGACGCGTTTCTCATCTTGGACGAGGCGCAGAACACGACGCCCGAGCAGATGAAGATGTTTCTGACCCGCCTGGGCTTCGGGTCCAAGATGGTCATCACGGGAGACGCGACGCAGATGGACCTACCGCGAGGCGCATCCGGCCTGCGCGATGTGGAGTCGATCCTGGGCGGTGTCGACGACATCGCCTTCGTCAAGCTCTCGAACAAAGACGTCGTGCGCCACTCGCTCGTCGCGCGTATCGTCAAGGCGTACGAGCAGGCGCAAAACGGCAACTGAAAGGGGCAGCAAAAGCATGCAGGTAAACATCGACGTGCGCGGGGGAGACAA
>JBJEHP010000211.1:0-7617 GCA_051876145.1 Coriobacteriales bacterium
GGGGCCTGACAGCCACCGCGACGTCAATCTCAAAGTCGTCTACACCCCGCTCAACGGCACGGGGCTGAAGTGCGTCCTCAAGATCCTCGAGCGTTTCGGCATCACGGACGTGACGGTCGTTCCGGAGCAGAAAGACCCCGACGGAAACTTCCCGACCTGCCCCTATCCGAATCCAGAGATCCGCGAGGCGCTCCAGAAGGGCCTCGAACTCTGCGACAAGGTCAAGCCCGACCTCTTGCTCGCCACGGACCCCGACGCAGACCGCGTCGGGATTGCCGTTCCCCATGAGGGGAGCTATCAGCTGCTCACGGGCAACGAGGTCGGGATCTTGCTCCTCGACTACCTGTGCGCCAAGCGCCTCGAGAGGGAAGAGAGCCTTGCCGACAAGGTCGCCATCACGACCATCGTCTCCTCGCTGATGCCCGATGCACAGGCCGCAGCATATGGCTTCGAGATGCGCAGGGTGCTCACCGGCTTCAAGTACATCGGCGGGCAGATCGCGCAGCTCGAGCAGGCCGGCCAGGTAGAGCGGTTCATGTTCGGTTTCGAGGAGAGCTATGGCTATATGTCCGGCGCGCACGTGAGGGACAAAGACGCGATCAACGCCTCCATGCTCATCTGCCAGATGGCGCGTTGGCACAAGAGCCAGGGGCGCGACCTGGTCGATGCCATGAACGCCCTGTACGACCGTTACGGGTTCTACCTCAACCGCACCATCAACGTGCAGTATCCGGGTAGCGAGGGCGCGGCGAAAATGACCGCCATCATGGAGGGCCTGCGCGACAATCCTCCCCAGGAGCTTGCCGGGCACCGCGTGCTCGAGTTCACCGACTTCGAGCCTGGCGTCGAGATGCCGCGCGTCAATGGAAGCGCGGACGAGGCGCAGATGCTCCCCGGAGCGAACGTCGTCTCGTTCACGCTCGGCGAGGGCGTCAAGGTGCTCATCAGACCCAGCGGCACCGAGCCCAAGATCAAAGCGTACCTGTTCGCGAAAGCTGCAACGCGTGAGCAGGCGCTTCAGATGCTCGACGAGCTGCAGGAAGCCGCAAAAGCCCTGCTAGACTAACAGGTGCTATACGATATAATGAGCTGGTTTTATTGATGCGCAACTGCAGCAACAACGTAAATAGGTAACGCACTAGGGATGAGTACATGGATTTTCTGAAGGTTTCGAGCAAATCGTCTCCTGCCTCTGTTGCCGGCGCGGTTGCCGGGCTTATCAAAGACGGCAATCCGGTGAGGATTCAATCTATCGGCGCTGGTGCCGTCAATCAGGCGGTCAAGGCTATTGCGATTGCTCGAGGGTACTTGACCCCCAGCGGCATCGACCTCACGTGCGTGCCCTCGTTTGTCGAGCTCGAGATCAACGGCCAGACGCGCACGGGCATCCGCTTCTCCGTGCATCCGCATTACCTCGACGACGATGACTTCGATGCGGAAGAGGCCCCAGAGCCGGAAGACCTGTAGTCGTGGGGCGCGCTTGCGGCATGCCCAATGCCGACCTGCATATCCACAGCACCTTTTCTGACGGCGTGCGTTCTCCTCGGCAGATTCTCGAGCAGGCGCGCAGCTTGGGGCTGCTCCACATCGCAATTACCGACCACGATATGCTCGACGGCTCCCGGCTGGCCTTGGAGCTGGGCGGTTCCTATGGGGTCGAGGTCATCCCGGGGGTAGAGATCACCACACAGACCGACGACAGGACCGTGCACCTGCTCGGCTACTTCATCGACCTCGACGATGGGGGGCTCGCGCAGTTCTTCGCCACTGCACGCAGGAAACGCGAGGACCGCACCTGCGCTATGGCCGAGCGGCTCGCAGACGACGGCTACCCCGTGAACCCCGAGCGCCTGCATGAGAGCGGGCAGGCTATCAACCGGCCGCTTCTCGGGCGCATGCTCGTCGAATGCGGTGCCGCCGCGAGCGTGGACGACGCCTTCAAGCGTTTTCTCGGCTCTTCCTCCAAGTACTACGTCGACTACCGCAGCGCGAGCACCGCTGAGGCCATCCACCTGGTAGGCGAGGCCGGCGGCTTCGCGTTTATCGCGCATCCTGCCCTGTACCATGTCGTCGACCTCATTCCGCAGTTCCGGCGTGAGGGGCTTGCGGGTCTCGAGGCCTACCATTCGCTCCAGAGCGAAGATGATTCGGCGTTGCTCGTCGCCCGTGCGGAAGAACTCGGGCTTGCCGTGAGCGGCGGGTCCGATTGGCATGGCGACGGCTCGCATCACGCGTCTTTGGGAAGTGCGGGATTGGATCGCGCTTCGTTTACTCAGTTTTTACACGCCTGTGGCAGATAGGAACCACGTTTTATGAACTTCGAAGAAACAGACGGGCAGAACCCCCTCGCCGGAAAGACCTACTGGCAGAAGACCTTCGGGTGCCAGATGAACGAGAACGACGCGGAGCGCGTCGCCGGCATGCTCGAGATGGCAGGGGCGCTACCCGTGAGCACGCTCGAGGAAGCCGACATCGCGATCTTCCTCACCTGCTGCGTGCGCGAGAAGGCTGACGAGCGCCTGATGGGCCAGGTCGCCTCGCTCAAGAACATCCCTCCGGCACACGGCGACAAGCGCATCGTCTGCGTGGGCGGCTGCATTGGCCAGCGCGACGGCGAGAAGCTGCAACAGCAGCTCAAGCACGTGGACGTCGTCTTCGGCACGCACAACCTCAGCCATCTGGTCCGCCTGATCGAGCAGCGCATACAATCCGGTGTTGCCGTCGCGGAAACCATCGAGTCGAACGACGGCTTCTCGAGCGAGCTTCCGTTGCACCGTGACAAACCCTGGCATGCCTGGGTGCCGATCATGACCGGCTGCAACAACTTCTGCACGTACTGCATCGTCCCCTACGTGCGCGGTCGCGAAGCCTCCCGGCCTATCGAGGACATCGAGCGCGAGCTGAACGGGCTTGCCGCACAGGGCGTGAAGGAACTCACCTTGCTCGGCCAAAACGTGAATTCTTACGGGCGCGACCTGTACGGTTACCCGCGTTTTGCCGATGTGCTCAACATTGCGGGCACCTGCGGCGTCGAGCGCGTGCGCTTCGTGACGAGCCACCCCAAAGATCTCCTGCCCGAGACCATCGAGGCGATGGCAGCGCATCCGACGATCATGCCGCAACTTCACCTGCCGCTGCAGTCGGGTTCGGACCGGATCCTTTCCGCCATGAACCGCAAGTACGATACTGCGCGCTACCGCAGCCTCATTGCCACCTTGCGCGAGAAGATTCCCGACATTTCGCTTTCGACCGACATCATCGTCGGCTTTCCCGGCGAGACGGAAGAGGACTTCCAGGCTACCTACGACCTCGTGAAGGAGGTCTCGTACGGTCAGGTGTTCACCTTCATCTATTCCAAGCGTGCGGGCACGCCCGCAGCCGAGATGGACGACCCCGCCACGCACGAGGAAATCCAGGATCGCTTCGACCGCCTCGTCGCACTCGTGCAGGAACAGGCGCACACTGAAAACGCCAAAGAGCTGGGCGCCACGGTGCCCGTGCTCGTCGAGGGTACTTCGAAGCGCGATGAGCGCTTCCTTGCGGGCAAGACCCCCAAGAACCAGACGGTGCACGCGCCGCTTCCCGCTGGCGCCACCATCGACGAGTACCTGGGCCGCATCGTCAACGTCAAGATCGACGAGACGAAGACCTGGTATCTGCGGGGGCAGCTCGTAGATGCCTGACATGCCGCTTGTCATATGCATCCAAGGGCCCACGGCATCGGGAAAGTCCGAGCTGGCAGAGCGGCTCGCCTTGGAGTTTGACGGAGAGGTCGTCTCGGCAGATTCCATGCAGATCTATCGTGGCATGGACATCGGAACGGCCAAGATGCCCGTGGACGAGCGTCGCGTGCCGTACCATTGCCTCGACATCCTCGAGCCAGGTCAGCCGTACTCGGCGGCCCTCTTCCAACGCGACGCGCGCCGGGCATTTGCCGATATGGCCAGGCGGGGACGCGCTCCCGTTCTGTGCGGCGGAACGGGCTTCTATGTGCGCGCAGCGCTCGATGACCTGCAGTTCGCACCTGGTGAGCAGCAGGACAACCCGCTGCGCCAGCGCCTCGCGCAGCTTCTGGCCAACGAGGGCGAACAGGCTTTATACGAGCTGTTGCAACGCGAAGACCCCGAAAGCGCACAGCTCGTGCACCCCCATGACGTCAAGCGGGTCATGCGCGCGCTCGAGATGCACGAAGCGGGGGAGAGCTACGCGCAGCGCAAGCAGGCGTTTCGCAGCGTTTCTCCGCTGATTCCCAACGTGAAAATTGCGTTGTCCGTTGACCGGGAACTGCTCTACGAGAAGATCAATCGCCGCGTCGAGCTGATAGTCGCAAACGGCCTGGTAGATGAGGTAAAAGGATTGCTTGCCCAGGGGTTTCGCACGGGACTCACGGCTCCGCAGGCAATCGGCTACAAAGAGATCGTGGCGTACCTCGATGGCGAGACGTCGTTAGACGAGGCCATCGAGCTCATCAAGCGCTCGAGCAGGCGCTACGCCAAGCGACAGATGACCTGGCTCAGGTCAGAGCGCGCCGTGCACTGGATTTCCTGCGATACTGGCATTACGCACCAGGTGTTCGAGACCGCAGCGGATATCGTGAGAGAGGCGACTGGTGACTAAGCAGAAGTTCAGGGTGGACACGCGAGAGATACCCGAGAGGGCCATACTCGTCGGCATCGACCGCGGAGATGCCGCCTGGCCGCTGGAAGAGTCGCTTGCAGAGCTCGAACGTCTGACCAGCACCGCGGGCGCCACGGTCGTCCACACGATGTCGCAGCGCCTGCTCGCACCCAACCCGCGCACGTTTATCGGCCAGGGCAAGGCTGAAGAGCTCGTGGATGCCGTGCGCTCATTTGACGCGGATGTCGTTATATTCGACGACGAGCTCTCGCCCTCGCAGCAGAGCAACCTCGAGAAGCTCGTCGGTTCCCCGGTCAAGGTCATCGACCGTACCGCACTCATCCTCGACATCTTCGCGTTGCACGCCACGAGCAAAGAGGGCAGGCTCCAGGTCAAGCTCGCGCAGAACCAGTACCTCTACCCACGTCTCCGTGGCATGTGGAGCCATCTTGCCGCGAACAGGATGGGCGGCGGCGTCGGGTCACGCTTCGGAGAGGGTGAGTCCCAGCTCGAGGTCGACCGACGACTGGTGCGCAAGCGGATCGGCCGCATCCGCGCGGAGCTGAAGGACGTAGCCTCGAGCCGCGAGACGCAGCGCAAGCACCGCAACGAGACCGGCGTGTTCCGCGTCGCGCTCGCCGGCTACACGAATGCGGGAAAGTCGAGCATCATGAACCGCCTGACCGGCTCGAACGTGCTCGCCTATGACAAGCTGTTCGCAACGCTCGACTCAACGACACGGCAGCTGACGCTCGAAGACGGCCACTTGGTCACGCTCACCGATACCGTCGGATTCATCCAGAAACTGCCGCACAGCCTCGTCGAGGCGTTCAAGTCGACGCTCGACGAGATCAAAGAGGCAGACCTCATCTTGCTCGTCGCAGACGTGGCGGCAGAGCAGCGCGATGCGCAGATTGGGTCCGTACGCGAGGTCCTGGGGGAAATCGGCGCAAGCGATATCCCGACGGTGGTCGTCTACAACAAGATCGACCTGATGCGAGGCGAGAGAAGCCTCGAGCTTGCCCACCTGAGAGAGCTCCATCCATCTGCCGTGTTCGTCTCCGCTGCTGAAGGCACGGGCGCCGAGGAGCTTCTCACCCGTCTTGGCACGGAGATTCGCAAGCAGAGCTGTCCAATGGACGTGTTGATTCCGTATAGCGAGGGACGCCTTGTGGAGCTTGCGCACAAGGCATGCTCCATCACGCGCGAGAGCTATACCGAACAGGGCACGCGGTTGGAGATGTACGTACCCCAGGCGCTCGCTCCACGTTTCGAACGCTTCTCGAAAGAAGCTTAGAGATTCGCTAAATTGACCGGAACAGGCCCGTGACCTTGCCGAGAATCACCGCATCACGCGTGAAGATGGGCTCCATGCTCTCGTTTTGCGGCTGAAGCCGGATGCAGTCCTTCTCCTTGTAGTAGGTCTTGACCGTCGCGCCATCGCCAATCAGCGCGACGACGATGTCGCCGTTGTTCGCATCGCTCTGCTCGCGCACGACCAGCGTGTCGCCGTCGAGGATGCCGGCGTCGATCATGGATTCCCCGTGCACCGTGAGCAGAAACGAGCCGTCATCCCCAAAAAACGACGTGGGCAGGGGAACCTGCTCTTCGATGTTCTGCTCGGCCAAGATGGGCTGGCCTGCGGCGACGCGCCCCACGAGCGGAAGCTCGACAACGCCATGCGAAGAGTGGGCTTGAGGCTGGGCGCAGGGGGAGGCCGAAGCCCCGACCGACTGCGCTTTGCTCGTGATGCTCATCGAACGTGATTTGGCGCCGTCGCGCTTGATATAGCCCTTCTGCTCGAGCGCGTTGAGATGAGCGTGCACGGTGGAAGGGGAGGACAAGCCGATGGCCTCGCCGATTTCGCGAACCGAGGGCGGGCAGTGCTTCTCGTTCACGCAGGTGCTGATGAAATCGAGTATCTGCTTTTGGCGTTTTGTCAGGTCTGACGTGGTCATCGTGTCTCCCAGAGAATCGTTTTGCCCAGTGTATAGCGAGACGTGCAAATAATCAAACAAATGTTCGTATATACCTTGAAACGTACAAATGTTCGTGTACTATGACTATACGAACAGACGTTCGGTTATAGAGTTCGTGTCTCACCCTCAAGCTATAACTCACGGTGTAAGAAGTACGCGGCTCTCGAAAGGAACGGCCATGAACAACGTAATCTACATCGACGGCACATCGGCTCTCAAGCTTACCTACGAAAACCCCATTTCAGATGCACCCCGTCGTTCTCATGACGTAGATGAGGTCGTTCCTTTCGAGAGCCGCGTCGTTTCGCTTCCCGGTAATCAGCAGGGCACTCACGAGCATCGCTTCGAAGCGGAGCCCACCTGCGTCGAGTCTGCACTTCGCGATTTGAAGGGCACATCGTTCGCCCAGACGAAGTCCGACAGGGCATTTGGGGCAGTGGTAGCCGTATTGGGCTTCGCCAGCGCTTTCGTATTCTCCTTTATCACCCTGGTTTAGTAGAAATATGCGGTCTAGCTGCGCGTTAGCCCATCCTCAACCTGCTAAACTGGCACCGAGTACAAATTGTCCCGAGGATGGGAGCCCAACCGTGTTGTGTCCAAACTGCGGATGCAAAGACTCGAAAGTCGTCGACTCCAGGTCGTTCGAAGACGGAACGAGCATCAAGCGTCGTCGCGAATGCCTCGAATGCGGCACGAGATTCACCACATTCGAGCGTCGCGAAGAGGAGCCCGTCATGATTGCCAAACGCGACGGCCATGTCGAGCCGTTCGATCATTCGAAGCTGCTCAAGAGCCTCCTCACCGCTACGGCAAAACGCAACATTCCGCTGCACGACTTGGAGACCCTCGTCGATTCCGTGGAAAACGACATCCGCTTCAAGTATCGTGGCCCGATTCCGTCTTCGATGTTGGGCGACCAGGTTCTCATAAGATTGCGTGACCTCGACAAGGTTGCCTACGTGCGATTTGCCTCGGTATACAAGGACTTCAAGGACCTCGACGAGTTCAACACCGAGCTGAA
>JBJEHP010000212.1:0-7606 GCA_051876145.1 Coriobacteriales bacterium
CGAGCTCATCATCATCCTTGTGGTCGTGCTCCTCATCTTCGGGCCGAAGAACCTCCCCAAGCTCGGCCAGGCCATCGGCAGGAGCGTGAAGGGGCTGCGCGATGGCATGGAGGGCACCGAGGCAGATGACGCCGACGACGACCTTTCCATGAGCCGCGTGGACCGCGCCGCGAAGCGCCTGGCAGAAGACCAGGCACGCGAGAAGGCGGAGAAGGCGGCCGCTGCCCAGGCCAAGGCGTAGGCGAGAGCGGAATCGGAGCCGGAAATGGCCTTTCGCTCAGGCGCGCTTCGCACGCACGGGAGGTTTTGTCCGGGCAGCTGGCAGCTGCTCGCCGGGAAACAGCTCGATGAAGCGCTTCGCGAGCGGCGAGAGGTAGCGCCCCTCCTGCCACACGAGCGCCTGGCGCGTCACGAGGTCCTTGCACTTCAGGGTGCGGATGCGAGGGGAATCCTGCGTGAAGAACGCCGAGATGCGCTGAGGGACGAGCGCGATGCCGTACCCGTTGTGCGCCCACATCAGCGCCGTGCGCGCGTCATCGGTCGTGCACCCCACGGTAAGCCGGCACCCCGCATCGTCGAAGGCCTTGCGCACGAGGCGCTCGAAGCGACGGTAGATGACCACCGGCACGTCGTCGAGCTCCGCGATGCGAATATCGTCCGAACCCCGCCCACGTGCAGTCTGCGTACCCTGCGTCCCGGCATCGTCCCAGCTGACCGCCACCATGGGCTCGGGTTCGGAGAGCTTTCCCGCAAGACCCGCCATCTTGAAGGGCGTGCGGACGATGCCCAGGTCGACGACGCCGGCCTTGAGCATGTCGAGGACCTCGAACGTGTTGCCCTCGTGGACGGCAAAGCGCACGTCGGGCACATCGGCGGCAAACCCGCTCGAGAACGCGTTGGGGATGAGGTTGCTCGACGAGGAGATGGTTCCGATGGAAAGCGTCCCCTGCTTGCCGCCACCCACCTGCTGCACCTCGTGCTCGGCGGCGCCGACCATGTCGAGAATCTGCAGCGCGCGCTTGTAGAGCAGCTCGCCCGCATCCGTGAGCGCGACGCCACGCGAATTGCGCAGCGCGAGCTTCGTGCCCAGTTCCTCTTCGAGCTTGGCGAGCTCGTAGGAAAGCGGAGGCTGGGACACGTGGAGCCGCTCGGCGGCAGCCGTGATCTGCCCCTCTTCCGCAATCGCGACAAAGTACTGCAGCTGCTTGATGTTCACGTCCCCACCTTTCGCGTACGTGCGCCTTCGCTCCTTTTCCCCTGCAATTCTATACAAGCTTTGAATAGGACATACCGGAATTAACATGAAACCGAGATACGGAAAGCATTCCCTCGAGCCCTCGCGTCAATCGGACGCGGCACGGGGGCAGCGACAGCAGGCATCGGCCTATCGGAGGGAGAACTTTGACAGGCGGGCCGCGCGGTCACGGCAGCACGCCCTTCGAAAGCGCTCACGCGCAGCCGACGCGCCGCACGCGAGCTACCTGCAGCAGCCCTTGGGCACACAGCTCCCCCTGCCCGGAAGCGGTGCAGCGCAGCGCAAGGGACGGCGACGCAAGAAGGCGCTCGCGATCGCATGCAGCGTCCTTGCCGTCCTCGTCTGCGCGACGGAGGCGTTTGCCGCCTACCTGTGCGGCATCGACAGCTCGCTTGCGGGCCCTGCGAGCGCAGGCGAGCAGCAGGCCATTGACGAGGCGCTCACCGCGAAGAGCACGATGTCGTTCGACAAGCCGTTCTACGTCTTGCTGCTCGGGTCGGACGAGCGCATCGACAACCCGAGCATGGGCGCACGCTCCGACACGAACATCCTCGCGCGCATCGACGCGCCCGCAAAGCAGGTCACGCTCGTCTCGATTCCGCGCGATACCGCCATCAAGCTGGACGGGTACGGCACCGTCAAGTTCAACTCCGCCATGACGTACCAGGGCATTCCCGGGGCGATCACCGCCGCGTCAAAGCTGTGCGGCGTCGACATCGCGCATTACGCCGAGGTCGATTTCGATGGGCTGAGCAGCGTCGTCGACAGCATCGGCGGCGTGGACGTGGAGGTCGACAGCCGCATCGACGACCCGAAGGCGGGCGATGTCGTGATCGAGCCCGGGATGCAGCATCTCGACGGCGCCGCGGCGCTCGTCTTCGCGCGGACGCGCCACTACGTGGACGGCGACTACACGCGCGTCCGGCACCAGCGCGAGCTGATCAGCGCGATCGTCCAGAAGATGAGGGGCATGCCGATCACGGACTTGCTCCCGGCACTGAAGGCCTCGGCGTCCGCCATGCACACGGACATGAAGCTCGCCGACCTCGTCGCGCTCGCACGCGCGATGCAGGGCACCGAAGGCGACCTGACCGTCTATTCCGCGACCTTGCCCTCCACGACCGGCATGATTGGCAGGGCGTCGTACGTGTTCGCCGACACCGCCGACGTGAAGCGCATGATGGCTGCCGTCGACGCGGGAGACGACCCCGCGCAGACCGCGCAGGCGCAGACGACGCAGCCGGCACAGGCGCAGCAGACGGTGGCTGACGACTGACGAAGGCGGCTGGATCGAGAGGAGATTCCGCAAAGCAGACATGCGCTTCGCCTGCGTGCGGGCAGAGAGAGCAACAGGGGCCGAGCAGCCAACGCGCTGCCCGGCCCCTTCTTGCTGCCGTGCCCTTGTAGCTACCGCGCGCTACGCGCTACTTGCTCGCGTACACGATGTCGTCCTTGCTGCCTTCCCATGCCGGCAGCGTGAAGATGCGGAAGCCCTTTTCCTTGAGCGCCTCGACCTCGGCGGCGGCATCGTCGCCGACCTTGAGCGCCCCGTTGGGGCAGGAGTGCACGCAGTACGGCTCCTCCCCTGCCGCGATGCGCTCCGGGCACTTGGTGCAGCTGGGGCGCCAGATCGGCGTCCAGCTCATGTGCAGGTTGGGCCAGGTGCCGGCGGGGCGGTCGATGCCCTCGCCCGAGCCCTCGGTGCGGACCGTGATGCGGTACTCGTCGTCGGGGAGCTCGTTTCCGACCTTGCAGGCGAGAGAGCAGGTCCAGCAGCCGGTGCAGCGTTGGAGGTTCACGAGAATCGTTGACTTACCCATCGTATGCTCCCTTCTATCCCTCGACCTTGCGCAGGTCGCATGCGCAGTCCCAAATCGTGTCCCAGGCGCCGGCCATACCGCCGATGCCGCCCGTCGCGAAGCCCGGCTGGTAGCCGCCGATTTCCTCGACGCACTTGACCCAGTTGAGCGCGCGGTCGTCGAGCGTGTAGTTGGAGCCCAGCTCGGGGATGAGCTCGGAGTACATGCCCTCCTCGAACGCCTCGTGGCGCCAGCCGAACCAGCACTGGACCGTTCCCGGCGGGATAACCTGGTCGAGCTTCATCTCGATGACGACGTGGCCGCGCTCGTTGTAGATCTCGACCTTGTCGCCGTCCTTGATACCCTCGGCCTCTGCGTCGGCCGGGTTCATGCGGCCCGTCGGATGCCCGCCGGACAGCTCGGCCATGACAGGGTCGTCCGTGAACATCGACTGCATGAAGAAGCGCTGGCGGCCGCTGAAGAAGTGGTACTTGCCCTTTGCCTTGCCGCTGGCCAGGCTCATCGGCGTAGGCGCCTCGAGCGGCTCGAGGTACTGCGCGAGCTGGTCTTTGACCGGCACGAGCTTTTCTGCGTAGAACTCCATGCGCATCGAGGGCGTGTCGAACTTGAGGCCCATGAACGGATCCCAGTTGACCGGCGGCGTCGCGGCGCGGACCATCTTCTCCTTCTTCAGGCGCTCGTAGGTGAGCGGCGGCTGGATGCCGGCGATGAGCGGGTACTGAGACTGCAGGCGGATGGCGATCCACTCCTCGACGGTCTTGTCGAAGTACTCGCCCAGGCCGACGCGCTTGGCAAGCTCGCTGTAGACGAAGGTCGCGTCGCGCGCCTCGCCCTGCGGCTCGATTGCGGGCTCCTGCAGCACGACGTGGTTGTAGGCCGCGCTGGCGACGAGCTCGTAGCGCTCGAACGGCATGCAGTCGGGCAGGACGTAGTCGGCGTACTGGCCGGTGTCCGTCATCCAGATGTCGATGTCGACGATGAGCTCCATCTGCGGGAAGATCTTGTCGAGCCACAGGCCGCGGTTGGGGCAGTTGTGGACGGGGTTGCCGGCGATGACCCAGAAGGCCTTGATCGGGTACGGCTCCTGCGTCTGGACCTGCTCGATGAACTCCGCCTGGCGCAGCATCTTGCCCTTGTAGCCCTCGCGGCCGTTGGGCATGGTGATGGCGGAGTCGTTGAAGATGAGCGGGAAGCCCGCGGGCAGCATCTCGGACGTGACGCCCGCGCCGGGGCGGCCGAGGTTGCCGGTGAGCATGCCGAGCAGGTAGAACGAGCGGTAGCTCTCGCCCTGGTTCTGGTAGCGCAGGCCGAGCGCGCCGAAGATGTAGGCGTTGGGTGCCGCCACGTACTCGTCGGTGAGCTTGATGGCGACCTCGGGGGCGACGCCGGTGATGTGCTCTTGCCACTCGGGCGTGTAGCTTGCCGCGTGCTCGCGCAGGCGGGCGAACGCCGTCTTGCACGACACGCCGTCGACGACGTGCGCGCCATCGAGCTCCATGTGCTCGGACGGGCTGTCCTGGCTGCCCATGACCATGCTCATCGGAGCGTTGGTGTCGAGGTCCCACACCACGTAGTTGCCGTCTTCGTCACGCAGGTACATGTCGTTGTCGTCGCGGATGAGGAACGGCGCGACCGTGTACTTGAGCAGGAACTCCTCGTTGTACTGCTTGCGCTGGATGATGAGGTTTGCCATCGTCATCGAAAGCGCCGGGTCGGAGCCAGGCTTGACGGGGATGAACTCGTCGGCAAATCCTGCCGTGCCGTCGAAGATCAGACCGATGTCGACGATCTTCGCACCGCGGCTGCGCGCCTCGACCAGGTGCTTGGCGATGCGCTGCTGGTTTTCGATGGGGTTGGCACCCCACACGATGATGTAGTCGGACGAATCGAAGTTTGCCGGGTCGGTCGTCATGTACTTGTAGAAATTGCCCATGTCGAAGAACGCCGCGTAGAACGGGCCGTTGTCAAGGCCATAGCCCTGGATTGGGTCGGTGGCGCCCCACAGGCCCAGGAAACGCGACGAAAGAATAGCCTGCATGCCCTGGCTCGGCGGCACAGACGCGACGACGTCCCACATGGCAAGTGCCTCGGGGCCGTACTTGTCGCGGATCTCGAGCAGCTTTTCGGCGATCTCGTCCATCGCCTGGTCCCAGCTGATCTCTTCCCACTTGCCCTCGCCGCGCTCGCCTACGCGCTTGAGCGGGTGGAGCAGGCGCTTCGGGTTGTACGGCTGCCTGCAGGACATGATGCCCTTCTGGCAGATGTAGCCCTCGTTGGCCTCGGCACCGGTGTAGTCGGCCTTCTCGGTCCGGACGATCTTGCCGTCTTTGACGATGGTCTTGATCGCGCAGAACTCGTGGTCGCCCCAGCCGGGACAGCAGGTGTAGACGTAGCTCTCTCCCTCAGCCATGGTTCCCTTCCTTTCTCCCTCTTCTCGTGCCCGCGCACAGCCGGCGTGGCCGTTACGCGTGCCTTCGATTCGATTCTAGCCGCAGGGTGAGACACGGAGATTAACCAAGCGTTTGCAGGCCGATGCAACCGATGGTTGAAATTGCAGGTCAAAGCCTGGATAATCGCGAAGTGAAGAATTCGAGGAGTGAAGAAAGTACGACCGCATTTTTTCGGGAGGGCGCATGCAGGTCGACGCGTTTCGGTACTTCATCGAGCTGGCCCGCGCCGGGTCGTTCAACAAGGCCGCGCAGCGCTCGTTCATCACGCAGCAGGGGCTCAACAAGGCCATCAGCACGCTCGAAGACGAACTGGGCATGAAGCTCGTGGAGCGCACGCACGCCGGCGTCGAGCTCACCGCCGCCGGCAAGCTGTTCCTCGGGCATGCGCAGACCATCTTCGACGACTACAAGGACATGATTGATGCCCTGTACGAGCTGAGCCTGAAAGAGGGCGGAAATGCAGAGAATGTTTCTGCCGATCTGGTCATCTACGCCTCGGCCTACATGACCGCCATGCTCGCGGGGATGGGACGCTTTCGTGAGACGCTCGGCAACGCGGCGCTACGCGAGGTGAGCTTCAAGGACATCAGGGAGCGGCTCGGCAAGTGCAGCGAGTCGGACGTGTTCGTGACCGAGATATACAACCCGACGCGCGCGAGCATCGCAAAGGACCGCGCGCTGGACTTCTACCCGCTGTTTGAGACAACGATCGGCGTCGCGTGGCGCGAGGGTTTCGCTCTAGCCGAGCGCGACCAGATCGAGCTTGCAGAGCTTTCGGACGTGCCGCTCGCGCGCAACTCGTACAAGGAGATGGCACGGCAGGTCGAGCTGCTGTTCAAGGAGCACCCGCTCAGAAATATCCAGCTCAGGACGTCAAATATCAGGTTGCTCGTCGAGTTCGCGCACGGCAGGTACGCAACCCTCATCGACTCGCGCGCGTTCGAGACATGCCAAAACGACGCCGCCCTGCCAACCGATGGCCTGCACTTCACGCCCCTCGCAAGCCCGGATGCGCGTGTGCAGGTGGGATTTCTCGCGAACCATGGGATGCGGCAATCGCCCCAGGCGCGCCGCGCCTGCGACCTCATACGGCAGTTCTTCGAATAAGCGCGCTGCTTCGCTGACGTGCGCTCCCCGGCAGTTCACGCTCCCCGTACGGCAAACTTTGGGCACCTTGTGTGAAGAGCGGGCACGACCTGGCGAGGTATGCTACCCTCCACACTCGCGAAAAGCAGGAAAAATAGCGCGTTTCGCGTGCGACGCAGGTTAAGGCGCGTACGTTTTCGAGGCACGCACTCGATACATGCAACAGACAACAGATAGTAGAAAGCGAATCCCCATGGAACTCACCAAAGCCCAGATCAGGCAGCTCCGCAGCATGTGCAACACCTTGAGCCCCACCGTCTCCATCGGCAAGGCGGGCGTCGAGGCGGTCGTGTCTGCCGCCAACGAGAACCTCGAGTCTCACGAGCTCATCAAGTGCAGCGTGCAGGACAGCGCCGGCATGTCCGCGCGCGATGCCGCCGACGCGCTCGCCGAGCTCACCGGCGCCCAGGTCGTGCAGGTCATCGGCCACAAGTTCTCGATCTACCGCAAGACCTCGCGCAAGGGCGTGAAGAGCATCGAGCTCAAGTAGGCTACGCGCGTGCGGCAGGGCTGCCGCGGGTAGGTGCCGCAGATGGGTGCCGCGGAACAGGCCAAGGGAGACGGTTTTCGCCACGGGACAGTCCAAGGGAGACGTTTCGGGGCCCGATTCCGTCGCCCTCGCAGCCTCTCGCGGCACCTCCGCCCGTCAGATGGCGCGGGGCGGGCCAAGGGAGAATTCCCGGGCGTCGAGTGTTTCGCCTTTGGTGCAGTTCGCGACATGCATGACGTGAGGCAGGCCAAAGGATAATTTCCGGGCGATCGAGTTCTCACCCTTGAGGCAGCTCGTGGCATGCATGACATGAAGCAGGCTAAGGGAGACGGTTTTTGCCACGGGGCAGTCCAAGGGAGACGTTTCGGGGCCCGATTCCGTCGCCCTCGCAGTCAAGTCCATATCTGTGTGTAAATTCGCAACCGCCCCTTCCGGTCCTTTCTAC